>CP070701.1:1604845-1779368 GCA_020349885.1 Acidobacteriota bacterium | reverse complement strand
GGCCCCTGGCCTATCGCGCTCTTTTCTTCAAATCCTCTCTGATCTTGTAGGCCCTTTCGGCGTCTTTCAGGATGGCCGTGTCCACCTCCTGTACGAACATGGCCTCGCGGTTGTGAGGTAATCTCTTTACCGCGCCCTTGAAGGGGACCGCGATCTGCGAGTGCCCGATCAGCCTCTCCGTACGCTTGCCGGTGCGCGGCCGTCCGGCGGCGTTGCAGAAAACGAGGATAATTTCGTTCTCGAAGGCCCGCCCCACGCACAGCGAGTCCACCGACTCGACCTCCGCGTCCGGGTTGTGCCTCAGCCCGACCCCGGCGTCCCCGGCGAGCCAGTAGCTGGGGCAAATCACTATCTCGACGCCCCTTGCGGCCATCTTCCGAAAAATTTCGGGAAATATCAGGTCCCAGCAGATAACCAATCCTACTTTGCCGTACCTCGTGCCGAATACCGAAACCTTGCGGCCGGGGGTGAAGCTTTTCCTCTCCGGGTGCCACAGGTTCACCTTCCTGTACCTCGAAAGCACCTTCCCGCCGGACGCGATGTAGTACGCGGTGTTGTGCAGCTTAGAGGAATCTTTCTCGATTACCGAGCCGGGCACGACGTCGATTTTATGCCTCCTCGCGAGACGCTGAAAGAATTTCCTGTACTCGTGCTTCGGGTCGGCGAGCATTGTCCTCTTTTCGATGGGGCCCGTAACGAAATCCTCCGGGAAGACGACGATGTTCGCCCTGGATTTTTTTGCCCTCTCGACGAACTTTTCGGCTCTTTTCAGATTCTCTTCGGGGCGGTAATTCCTGATTCGAAACTGTACCACGGCTATCTTGAGCTTCATAGCATGAGGAGTATATAGCAAGAAGGAAGGAGAAACATTCTCCACAAAATTTCTGATATAATTCCCGCGAGCCCATGCGCAAAGGAATCCTCGCCCTGTTCCTCGCCGCCTTCGTCTGCGGCGTCTCGTGTTCGGCGCCCCCCGGCGGCGAGGCGGCGGCGGGTGCTCCCGTCGCTCTCCGGAAACATGTCCCCGAGATGGTCAGGGTGGAAGACGGCGACGAGATTTACGAATACGACAACAAACTGTCGGCGGAGGAGGCGAAGGGCCTGTACGACTATTTTTCCGAAAGACGCGCAGCGGTCCCCGTTTTTTGCCGCGTTCCCGGCATGGCGGACCACGTAGTGGTGTCCATGGCTCTTTCCGGGGATACGGAGAAAGACTTCGGGAAGCGGCTCTTCCTGGTCAAGAAAACGAAGGAAGGTTACGAAGAGATGGGTCGAACAAGGGGCATGGGCGACTCCTACATTCTGGAGCCGGTGTTTTTCACGGGCCGGGAAAAGGAAAAAGTGCTGATCCTCGCGGAGCTCGGGACGGAATACCCCTGGGGGCTGCTGGCATGCGAGATATCGGACGGCGAGCTCGTTGAGCTGGGCTCGATCGACGCGGCCGCCTTTGACGAGGAAGAGTTCGCCGTCGACCCGACGCCGTACTGCACGGCCAAACGGGAGAACGGCAAGTGGGTGGTCGAGTTCCGAGCGGACCTCGCGCTGGACCCCGGCGGACTGGGAGAGCGGGAAATCCTGCGAATCGGCGACGCTCCCATCGTGTTCGAGTCCGACGGCGGGGAGTTTACCTTGAAGGAGGGAAGCTACCGGGAGCAGGAGCCCGGCGGCGCCGAATCCTCCCGGTATTCCGACGAGCTGTCGCGCCTGGAGCGCGAAACCGGGGACGCGCTTGCACGGCTGGACGAAGCGCCCGACTCGAAGGAGCGGCAGGAGGAATTCCTGCGCGTTTTCGAAAGAATCTACAACTACGACAGCGACGAAACCATAGCCCTGGAAGCCGACGGCGCCTTCGGGAAAGCGCATCATAGAGTTCATGCGTACGCCCTCGCGGGGAACAAAACTTTCCTGAAGGCCCTGATGGCGTCGACCCTCGGGCCCTACGGCGTCGGTCTGGCGGTAGTCTCGGAGCGGATCCATGACGAGATGCTCTGGGAAAATTTTGAAAACGACGCCCGGCTTACGCTGGACGCGCTCTCCGAGCTTCCGCCGGAGACAAGGGCAAGGCTTATGAACGGCGTGTACACCCGGCCCATTCACGACGGCTTCGATTTTGCGGCGATCTTGAAAAAGCTGAGCGAGACCGAGGCGCCGGACGGGATGCGGCAAGACGTAGAAAAGATTCGGGACGTGGTCGAGCCCCTGGCGGAGATGATGGCCAAGGTGGAAAAGGTTCGAGAAAATTTCGACAAGGGAAAGGCCGCCGCGGCGCTGGGCCCCTCGGGCTACGAGGAGGCCGTCCGCGAGTTCCAAAAGGTCATCGCGGCGGTTCCGGAGTGGCCGGAGCCTTATGACGAATTGGGAATGGTCCATCTGAAGCAGGGAAAAACCGCGGAGGCGGTGGCGAGTCTCAAGAAGTACCTGGAAAAGAATCCCCTGACGCACCCCCGCATCCTGAACCAGATCAGGTTGCTCATCCTCAAGCTCGAAGAGGAAACGGAAGCGGAGCCCTGACAGATCTTTCGAAGCTTCCGTGAACTTATCTCATGGAAAAGCCGTACTTCTCGATCCGGCGCCGCGCGTTCTCGCTCGTCCGCGAGATTTTTTCCGTGCTCGACGAGCACGGCGCGCGCGTCGCCGTGCTGCGCCTGAAGCGGAGCTACGGCGGTATTTTCCTTCTTAACCGCCTGGCCGTCCTGATGCTCATCGGCGTCTTCGCGGGGCTGCTCATAATGCACCGCACGGAGTGGGGGGAGGCGCAGTCCGGGCTCGTCCGCGCGGCGGTCATCCTCCTGCTCGGGGCGGCCGGCGGGGCGCTCTACGTCCTGCTCAGAATCACCGAGCAGGTGCAATACGCCGCCGATCCGCGAACGGGGGAAAAACTTTTCACGCTGGGCGAGAATCAGGAAGGTGCACTCCACGTCCTGTCGGCGGACTTGAGGCCCATCGGCCGCATCCGCTGGGCGGACGAGGAGGAGTCGAAGCTCGTCGTCGAGGTCGGCACGGGGGGCGTCGCGTGCGTCCTCTCGCCCCCGCCCCACTCCGCCGCGGGAGGCGTTCAAACAAAAAACCCGCTGGTGGAAATCCGCGACGCTCAGGAAGCGATACTGGGCGACGTAGTTTACGGCAGAGGCCGCAGGCGTTTCGATATCCGGATGCCCGCCGAGACCCGCGGCCGGCTGGACGAGCGCCTCCTCTGGCTCGCGGCCGTGCGGGGCCGGTTCATGGCGGGAAAAAGCTTCCCCCTCGGGCTCGCGCCGTGAGCGACCGCCGCTGGCTCGAGGAAAAGATTCTGGACTTCGCGGCCGTCGTGTGGGACTGCCTCGGCGCAACGACCTACGCGGACGACTGGCCGGTGTACCTGAAAGACCTCGCCGTCATTACGGGCTGGCTCGTCGCTCTGCACCGGGGCATGCCCGCGCGGGACGCGGCCGGAATCATCGTGGACCCGCAGACGGACAAGACTCTTTCGGACTACTACCGGCAGGGCGAGTGGGGCGAGAGGCACAACCGCGCCTTCGCGGCCCTGCAAACCCAGGTGAGGGAGCATTTCGGACTCTGAAGAACGTAGAACGTCTGGAAAAAACCGCGAAGCTTGATAAGGAGAAAATCGCATGAAACACACGAGCCTTTGTCTTCTTGCCTCCGCCATGATTTTGGCCTGGAACTGCCCGGGCGACTCCGACGGCGCGCTGCTTAGAGCCGTCCGCCGGGACGACGCGGAGCGGGTCAAGCGTCTTCTCGACGGCGGAGCCGACGCGAACGCCGCCGACGGGAAAGGCCGGACGGTGCTCGCAAGAGCGGTGCAGCGGGGAAACAAGGAGATCGTAGAAATCCTTCTCGCCCACGGCGCCCGCGTGGAGCGCAAGTCCGGGAAACCGTCGGAAGCGGAAGTGGCGGTCATGCAGGGGCACCGGGAGATCCTGGAGCGTTTCCTCGACGAAGGCGTGGACGTTCACGAGAAGAATCCTCACGGCCAAACGCTCCTCCACCTTGCCGCGGTGGATGGACGGGTGGAGATCATCAGGATGCTGCTGGCGCGGGGCGCTGATCCCAACGTCCGGGACGACAGCGGCGCCACGCCGCTGTTCCACGCCGCAGGAATGGGCTGGGCGGACGCCGCTCAGGTCCTGCTGGAAGCCGGGGCGGACGCCGACGCCCAGGAAGCCCATGGAAATACGCCCCTGAAGGTCGCGGCGGCGGAAGAGCATATAAACGTGGTGTTGCTGCTCCGCAAACACCTCGGGATCGAAACTCTCCCCACAGTACAAGACTCTTGGTATCGCGAGCCCGAGGAAATCTCTTACATCGAATTCTACGAGCATCCCCTTTCCCGCGAGGCGTTCACCGCCGTCGCGGAGTCCGAGCAGGAGCGCGCCCAAGCGCGCTTGAAGGAATCGGCGTTCACGGAGATTGCGGAGGCCGAGGCGCGTGAATGGGCCGGCGCGGTGCTGCCCATCCAAGCGGAAAAAAGATTTTTCCTGGTGCGCGGGCTTTTCTACAATAAAGATACGGGCGAGTTTGCCCTGTACCGGCGCGCGGGGAAATTGCTGGTGCATCATACGAGCCTGGGGCACGGCATTTTCCCCATGAAGCGCAAGGCCCTCGTCGTGCAGCTGGACCGGCCGCCGCGCGAAGTGTACGTGTCGTGCGACATCAACGAGTAAGAGCGGTGCAGCGGAGCTACAGGCAGGAGACCGGAGCAAGTCCGCCCACTGTCGACCCCCGACCGCTTGTGTGCTACACTCTCCCCTGAGTGAAAGCGCCGCGCCTAAAGCCAATCCATTAACCGGTTCGAAACGGAGGTTTGCATGTATATCTCGACCATGTTCACGAGGAGCCGGCGGAGCGTCGTCCTCGGCGGGATTTCCGCCTTCGCGGTGGCTTGCTGTTTTTCCATCGGCGCCGAGAAAGATTCCTCGAAGAAGTACACGTTCCGCTTCAACCCGCCGGATGGAATCGAATTTTCCCAGACGCTGACCATAACCAAAGTGCAGGAAATGGGGGAGCTGCGCAAGCAGACGGACGTGAACGTCTCGAAGGCGCAAATCGCGATCCGAAAAAAGCCGGCCGGCTACACGGCCACGGCGAAACTTCTCTCCACCGTCATGACGCGTGACGGACAGGCGTTCCGCCACCCCGCCATGTCCGTGATGGAGGGCCTGGAAATAACCCACGAGCTGGACAGGGAAGGCCGCCTCGCCGCCGTCGGGGGGTTCGACGCGCTGAAGAAACGGATCCAAGACAAGTTCGACCCGCAAATGGCCCAGATGCTTTCCGCGCTCCTTACGGAAGAGGCCATAGCCAACATGGCCAACAAGGAAGAAGCGGAATGGAACGGCCGGATCGGAAACTTCATCGGGCGCACCGTCGAACTGGGTGACGTATGGACGGATACCGAAGAGTTTCCGCTTCCGACGGGAAAAACGGTCGTCTTCCATACGGCGACCAAGTTCACGGAAGAGAAAGAGTGCGGCGGCTCGAACTGCCTCCGGGTCGAGTTTTTCTACCATTCCAAACCCGCCGCCCTGGAGAAGCTCGTCGGAAAAACTCTCGGCGATCTTTCCAAGGCCGCCGGGGCCGAAATGGAGGCCGAGGTGTCCGGCATGGAAGTTGCCGGAAGCGGCGAGCGCCTCATCGACCCGGCCACGATGTTGATATACGCGGAGAGAATCGAGCGGACCGTAAAAGCACAGATGGACGTTCCGGAGCACGGATTAGTAACCGCCGTGACGAAAGAGACGCGGGAATACGAATTCGATTACGGAAAGAAGCCGAAGGCGGAAAAAGGCGAGTAGAAAATTACGCAAGCACCCGGCCGTCCATTGCGGCGGATGCCTGTTTTATAATCGCCCTCGCGGGATCACGGAACGCGCGCCGCACCGGAAGCGATGAAGCAAGCGCATCGCGCCTTTAGCCTTTCATTCCTCATGAAAAGTTTACTCTGCTTATTGGCGGTATTCTGCATGTCGTGCTCCCGGGAGAGCGCTGAACCGAATCATGCACCATCCCCAAAAACCATGACGATGAATGCCCATATTCTTTATGAAACAGATCTTCACGAGCTCGACGGAAAATACGGTGGCGCGGGAGTATTCAAGGTCATCGGCGAACTGGAGAAAAACGCGCTCCAGGGGGACGCGAAATCGCTGCACAGGCTCATCGATCTCTTTTCCGTGAGCGACGGTTACGTCTCCGAAGGCTTGTCGGTCGCCCTGGCCGCGATTTTTGAAGCCGACCCCGCCTTCGTGCTGGAAAACGCGTACGGGCTGGACGGGGAAAAGCGGGACCTCTTGTTCAAGGCGATACTCTACGAGAATTATTACGGGGAGCTATTTGAAAACACGTACCCTCCCGATTTCAGCGAGATAAAAGACCTGGGAAAATACTCGGAAAGATTCGTCGGGATGTACGAGTATTATTTAGAGAACCCCGCCCATCTGGAGGACTGGTCGGTCACTCCCCCTGAGTAGAAGACATCGGCAGCCTGTGACTTCAGGCGGAACAGATGCGAAGCGCACCCGCAGTCCGAGCTGCCGAACCCCTCCACCGCCTCCTCCGTCCTCGCCAGCGCGGCCGCCGTTTTGCACTCCTCGTCTTTTCCCGCTTTCAGGTAGAAAATTCTTTCCACCTTGGCGTTCCGGCTCGCTAGCAGGTAATCGACGTGCCAGTGGAGCGTCTTCCGCGCGGACAGGTGCCTCTGTAGTCTCTTCTCGAGGCCGTTCTGGGCCGAGCCGACGTAGATGTATCTTCCGGCGGGGAAACGGAGAATGCCGAGCGCGCCCGTTTTCACCCTCGTGCTTTTCCGGACGCAAATCTGCAGGCAGTAAACGCCCTTCATACATTTGTCACCGAAAGGCCGCTCCGCCGCGGCGCCCCGTCACTCCTTCGCCCCGGCCTGTTTGAGAATCTCCACAATCTCGGTGTGGCCTTTCTCTGCCGCAAGCATAAGAGCAGATTTGCCATTCTTGTCCTTCGCGTTCACGTCCGCGCCCTTACCAATCATAGCCTTCACCGTCTCGGTGCGGCCCAATTCCGCCGCAACCATCAAGGCGGTTCTGCCGATTTTGTTTTCTTTCACGTTCACGTCCGCGCCTTTGTCGAGCAGGGCTTTCGCCATCTCAGTGTGGCCCTCCCATGCTGCCTCCATCAGGACGGTCCAGCCGTCTTCGTCCTTAGCGTTCACGTCGGCACCTGCATTAATCAAGACATTCACCGTCTCAGTGTGATCCCCTCGACGTTTCAGCTCACACGAATCGGCGTGGCCCGCATCCGCCGCCCACATCAGGGCAGCCCTGCCGTCCACTTTTCCCGCGTTCACGTCCGCGCCCTGCTCAAGCAATTTTTCCACTTCGGCGGTATCACCGGCCTCCGCCGCTGCGAGAAGTTTCGAATTGATGTCCCCGCCGCGCCCGACTGGGTAGGCCGCCTGCGCGAAAAGCAGCGGGAGCAGAAATAGAATTGCCTTAAAGGGAAGCCTCGTTATTGTCATTCTTTCGCACCGGCCTGTTTGAGAATCTCCACAATCTCGGTGTGGCCTTTGGATTCCGCAGCCCCCAGGGCAGTCATACCGTCTTCTTGCTTCGCGTTTACGTCCGCGCCCGCGTCAATCAGGGTTTTCACCGTCTCGGTGTGGCCCTTCCATACTGCAAACATCAGGGCGGTTGCGCCAACTTCTCTTTCCACCGCATCTATGTCCGCACCTGCCTCTATCAAGGTCTTCACCATGTCGATGCGGCCCGACTTCGCTGCATACATCAGGGCGGTCTTGCCGCGTTTGTCCTTCGCGTTCGCGTCCGCGCCGGCGTCAATCAGGGTCTTTACCGTCTCGGCGTGGCCTTTCCGTGCTGCAACCGTCAGCGCGGTCCAGCTGTATTGGTTCTTCGCATTCACGTCCGCGCCGGCGTCAATCAGGGTCTTTACTGTCTCGATGTGGCCTTCCCGTGCTGCAACCGTCAGCGCGGTCCGGCCGTATTTGTCTATCGCGTTCACATCCGCGCCTGCATCAATAAGGGCTTTTGCCGTCTCGGCGTGGCCCTCCCATGCTGCTTTCATCAGGGCGGCCTCGCCGTCTTTGTCCTTCGCATTCACGTCCGCGCCGGTGTCAAGCAGGGCTTTTACCGTCTCGGCGTGGCCCTCCCATGCTGCTTTCATTAGGGCGGTCCAGCTGTCCTCGTCCTCCGTGTTCGGGTTCATACCTGATGCCGTGAATGGTAAGAGAAGGGCTATCCAGAGAAACATTTTTACTTGCTTCATAGTTTTCTCCTTATTTTTTGGATTGCGCACTGGGCGGCGCGTTGCCCGGGCGAAGGGCTAGGCTGCCATGAGCAGGGTGCGGGGTCAAGTTTACGGTGCGGGATTTTTTTCGAGCGTCATTTCTTTTGAAAGGAGAAGGAGAGAGATGATTTCCACGTTGCCTTTTGCAAGCCCTAAGGCTGTCCCGCTAAATTTGTTCCTCGCATTCACGTCCGCGCCCTTTCCAAGTAATTGCTCCACTGTTGCAGTGTCGCCGGCCTTTGCCGCTTTGAGGAGTTTTTTGTTGATGCCTCCGTAGGCCGCCTGCGCGAAAAGCAGCGGGAGCAGGAGCAGGAAAGCGAGAGTTCGCAAACAAGGGAACATCACGTCGTGGAAGCCGTTCCCTCCCGGGGAATGGGCTTCAGGGAAATCCTTGGTGACTTTGAAGGCCATGGGAGGACTCTAAGATGGAGCGCAGGGGCGTTGCAAGCGGCTCGATGCTCGCGGAGTTTTCATTTTTAGGGGCCGAAGTGCTCCTCGGCTCCGGCCCCCCTTCTTCTCGCGGCCGCGTCGCCGCCATGAAAAGCGGCCCCGCCTTGACGGGGCCGCCTTTGTCGAGAAAATACGGCTTCGCAGCTACCAGCGGTTGCCTCTGTTTCCGCCGCGATCACCGCCACGACCGCCGCCGCCACGGGCTCCTTCCTCTCGCGGCCGGGCCTCGTTCACCTTAATCTTGCGCCCCAAGACTTCCTTTTCGTTCAGGGCCTTGATGGCAGCCTTGGCCTGCTCGTCGTCGTTCATTTCCACGAACCCGAAGCCCCGCGGCCGGCTCGTGAATTTGTCCGTGATGATGGCCACCGAGGCCACTTCTCCGTGGGGTTCGAATTCCTTTCGAAGCGCGTCCTCCGTTATGTCGAAGGACATGTTTCCTACGTAGAGTTTCATGTTCGTTTTCGTTCCTTTTCGTCTCTTATGGTCCTTTACACGATGGAAAGGTCGTCCCTTCCATCAACTCCCACACAATCGGCGATTGTCCGCTCGCGGCTTCCGCGTGCGGCGTACCTTGAGCCCGCTATTTTCTCACGGGACTCCAACCGCCTCCCAGCGTTTCGAAAGGAAATGGAAAAACGAAAATGAACGTCCGTCCTTAATCCACCCGAATCTACCAGTTGCGTGCAGAATTTGGTTAACCTCCCACCAGAGTGGAAGAATACAGTATACACCGCCCGGAAGCGTTTGTCAAGTGGGTGTATAGGTTCACTACATGGTAAACACCTTGGGAGGGTGTTTGGGGTCTCCAATAGCTTCTACTCGCCGCCGCCCCGTCATTCCCTCGTCCCCGGTTTTATCATGGCGTTCTCCTTTTCCCGGTTTACAGAGCGGGAAATTGTTTATCAAGGTGCTTCTCGAAGCGTTTAAAATCGTTTTTCACATCGGGATCCTCTATCACGTCATAGCATACGAACGTCTCCAGGGGCGTCATGGCAAAGAATCGGAAAGTCATGTGCATGGGCCAGAAGAGATCGTCGACGCTCCCGCCCTGAAAGAGATATTGATCGGGGTCGTCGAAGGCTTCCTTCGGGGCGTTGAAGGTGAGCGACAGCATGTACTTCTTGCCTTCGAGAGAGCCGCCGGTGCCGTACTGCTTGGACGGGTCGCTACGCCCGTCACCGTCGCATAACTCCCCCTCTATTCCCGCCGAGTACACGCAATCCATGTATTTCTTGAAGCTCCAGGGAACGCCCATCCAATAGACCGGCGTCTGCAGGATGACGGCGTCGGCCCACACGTGTTTCTCCACTTCCTCCTCCACGTCGTAGGAATCCTTCATGGTCGTGACCTTGACGTCGTACCCTTTCTTCTCCAGATGGCTCCTGGCCATATCGACCAGCGTCCGGTTCAGCTTTCCTTCTGAAAAGGGGTGGTGCTCGTGAGCGTTGATAATAAACACGTTCTTCATATGTTCCTCGCCTCCAGGGGGTGTCGATGGTCTTTCGGGTAAGGTTATCTTAGGTGGTTGCTGGAGTCAACGAGCATGCTTCTCGTAACATACTCAACGACAACCGGAGAGAGAGCCAATGCCATACAATCGGAAGCGTTTAAGAAAGAACCGCTGCGGATGCCTCGTAGGGGTGCCCCGGACGGCTTCGGCGGGGCCGTGCCGCCGCTTAGTAGCTATCTTCACCCCCCTAGGGGGATTGGAACATAAGGGGGAAAAATAATGAGGATCCTCCTTGACAAGCTCCTTTTTGTGCATGTAGATTGCTATATAACCATATAGCTATAAGGAGATAACAATGAAAGCCCTACCCCCTGAAATGCTGAAACAAGTGAGCACAATCTTCAAGGCGATGGGCGAGCCGAACCGCCTCCTAATCCTTCAGGCACTCTGCCGCGAGCCCATGTGCGTGAAAGAGATAGTTGAGGTGACGGCGATGCGGCAGGCGAACGTCTCGAAGCATCTTTCCATGCTGAGGACGTCGAGACTCGTCGGAGTCGAGCGGAACAACGGCAAGAGCATCTACTCCCTCTCTGATCCGCGCATCCCCAAGATATGCGACATCGTCTGCAGTTCCGTGAGCGATCGGATCAAGGAGTCCGCGCTCGTCGCGCGCTCCATGAAGCGCAGGCAAAGGAGGTCGTCATGAACGTAGCTCGTTTCCTTCCCGCAGCATTCCTGATTGCCACTATCGCCGCCCCGCTGCTGGAGGCGGATGAGCTTTCGCTCAAGGAGGCGATCGATCTCGCTGTTGCGCACAACCCCGCCCTGAAGGCTACCGAGCTGGAAGGCGACGCGGCGGCCCACGGCGTCGAGGCGGCGCGAGCAGCGTGGTTTCCCAGGCTGGACCTGTCGATTACCACGCAGGAGACGACGGTGCCGGGTTATGCCTTCATGGGGAAGATGAGCTACGGCGGTTTCACGATGGCGGATTTCGCGCCCGCCGCGATCAACGATCCGGACCCCGTTTCCGCTTCCCGCTACGGCCTTGAGGTGCGCCAGCCGCTCTACTCCGGTGGGGCCGTTGCGGGAGGCTACGAAGCGGCGCGCGCGGGATCAGATGCCGCGCGGCACGCGTCGCAGCGTCGCAGGGATGCCCTCGTCTTCGAAGTTCGGGAGGCGTATTACGCATGCCTTCTAGCAGACGAGAGGCTCTCGCTCGCTCGGGAGGCCCTTGAGACGTCCGATGCCATGCTTGCACGAACCCGGCAGCTCTTCGAGGACGGTCTCGTTCTCAAGAGCGACCTGCTTCGGTGCCAAGTGCGGCGCGCGACGTACGAGTCGGATCTCAGCCGCGCGGAGCACGATCGTACGACCGCCTACCGGAAACTCGTGAAGCTCATGGGCGTCGACTCGGCCGTGCCCGTGCTGTCGACGAAATTTTCCGAGGTCGCACCGCCGCCCAGGCGCTTAATCGACATGGAAGGCATGCTCGCCGGCCGCGCCGATTACATGGCGGAGCAGGCGAGAAGAAAGATGCTCTCGGGTGCGGAGAAAGCGGCGAGAGCGGCCTTCCTTCCCCGCGCGGTGCTGTTCGCCGGCGGGGAGCGAAATCACGAGGACTTGTGGAACGACGGCCAGGGCGATTACTACTTCGGCGTATCGCTCCAGCTGAACGTCTTCCGCGGGGGAGCCGACCGGGCGAGGCTCGCGTCCGCCCGGCTCGAACGCCGGGCCCAGGAGCTGAGACTAGAGGAGATGAGGCGCGGCATGGCCCTCGACCTCTTCCACGCCGAGGGGGATCTCGACGATGCGCACCGCCAGGCGGAGATCGCGCGCGATGCCGTCGAGCCCGCCGAGGAGGCCTACCGGATCCTCTTCCAGCGCTACGGCGAGGGCATGGTGACCGTGGACGAGCTTCTCGCCGGGGAACTCGCGCTTCACGAGAGCAAGATGCGGTACGCGAGCGCTCTTTATCAACTCGAAATTGCCAGGGCCAACTACGATCTTGTCACAGGAAGCAGAAAGGACACCCCATCATCATGAAGAAACACCGTTTGTATCCGATCATATTCCTGCTCCTCCTTCCGCTCGGTTGCGGCGGAGAAGCCGAACGCCGAGAGGAAGCCGCGGCGCCGATCACGGTGCGGACGCGGGGAATCGACGTGTCGAAGGCCGCGGCGACCTTTGAAGCCATCGGCACGATCGAGGCCAAGGACTCGGCCGCGCTTGGAACCAAGATCATGGGGCGCGTGACGCGTATCCACGCCTCCGAAGGGCAGTCCGTGAAGAAGGGGCAGGTGCTCGTCGAGATCGACGCGGGCGACGTCGCCGCGAAACGTGCGCAGGCGGAAGCCGTGCTCAAGGAGCGCGAGTCCCAGTACCAGCGCATCCAGAGGCTCTTCTCGGAGGGTGCCGCCACGCGGCGCGAGCTCGACATGGCCGAGGCGGCCTACGAGAGCGCGAAGGCGTCCAAGGAGGAGGTGGACAACATCCTCCGCTACAAGGACGTGCACGCCCCGTTCGACGGTGTCGTCACGAAGAAGCTGACCGACGAGGGGGTCGTCGTCGGCCCTGGGCAGCATCTCCTGACGGTTGAGAATCTGGACGAGGTAACGGCCCGCGTCTCGGTTCCCGAGAACCGGATTTCCGGAATCGAAAAAGACGACCGCACCGATGTCTCAGTGGAAGCCGTTGAAAGAATCTTCGAGACGGCGGTGAGCGAGATCGTCCCTTCGGCGAACGGCGGGGGCAGGATGTACGATGTGAAGATCGAGATCCCGAACGAGGACGGCGTCCTGAAGCCCGGAATGACGGCGCGGGCTCGCTTCGATCTTCCCGAGGGAAGCGCACACAGCCTGATTATCCCGCAGGAAGCGGTGGTGTCCTACGAGGCGCTCGACGGCGTGTTCGTCGTGCAGGACGGAAGGGCGCGATTCCAGCTGGTGCGAGTCGGCAAGAGCGAGGGCGGCGAAGTGGAAATCCTCTCCGGTCTCGAGCAGGGTGACGTTATCGTCACCGGCGGCATGGAGGGGCTGAAGGACGGGCAGCCCGTCGTCGCGGAGGAGTAGTAGTCATGGGTCTCGCGGGAAGGATGGCCCGCTTCTTCATCGACTCGAAACTCACGCCGCTCGTGGTGCTCGCGGCGCTTCTCGTCGGGCTCGCGGCGGTCATGGCGACTCCCAAGGAGGAGGAACCCCAAATCGTCGTCCCCATGATGGACGTCATGGTGGGCTGGCCCGGCGCCGACTCGAGGGAGCTCGAGAACCGGATCACTATTCCCATGGAGAAGAAGATCTGGGAAATTCCCGGCGTCGAGTACGTCTACTCCATCACGAACCCCGAGAGCGCGCTGCTCATCGTCCGCTTCTACGTGGGGGAGGACGTCGAAGACAGCCTCGTTAGGCTCTGCAACAAGCTCTATGCGTTCCAGCACGAGCTCCCGGAAGGCTCCTCCCCGCCGATGATTCTCTCGAAGACTATCGACGACGTCCCCGTGCTCGCGCTGACGTTCTGGGGCGAGGCGGACGTGGCCGAGCTGCGTGCGGTCGTCCTCCAGGTGGACGAGGAGATCAAGCAGATACCCGACGTGAGCGAGACGAACCTCCACGGGGGCCTCTCGCGCGAGGTGCGAGTCGAGCTCGACGCCGCGCGGATGGCCGCAAACGGCGTGGATCCCGCGGTGATACACCAGCAGATCACGAACGCGAACACGCTCTGGTCGAGCGGCGATTACACGCGGGGCAATGCCGTGATCGCCGTCGAGACGGGCCGGTTCCTCGAGAGCGCGGAGGAGGTAGGCCGCGTCGTGGTCGGCGTGTCCGGCGGCCGCCCCGTACACCTTGACAGCGTCGCCGAGGTTTCGGACGGAACCGCGGAGCCGAGGGAATACGTCTTCTTCGGCGCGGGCGAGGCGTGGGAGGGGAAGAGCCTGCACGGCTTGGTCGGGGCCGTCACGCTTTCCGCCTCGAAGCGCCCCGGGGCGAACGCCACCGAGCTCACGCACGCCATACTCGAGAAGGTGGACGCGCTGAAGGGGCGGGTCATCCCTTCGGACATAAACGTGACCGTCACGCGGGATTACGGCGAGACGGCAGCCGAGAAATCCCGGGAGCTGATAAAGCACCTTCTCATCGCGACGTTCTCCGTCGTGCTTCTCATAGCGATAGCCCTTGGCTGGCGGGAGTCGATCGTCGTGGGCACGGCGATCCCGGTGACGCTCGCCCTGACGCTGTTCATCTATTACGCCTACGGCTACACGCTGAACCGCGTGACCCTGTTCGCGCTTATCTTCTCGATAGGTATCCTCGTGGACGACGCGATCGTCGTCGTGGAGAACATCCACCGGCATTTCGTCACGCGCCGCGACAAGGGGGAGAGTCTACTTAAGGTCGCCGTGGAGGCGACGGACGAGGTGGGAAACCCCACGATCCTCGCGACGTTCGCCGTGATCGCGGCGATCCTCCCGATGGCGTTCGTGACGGGACTGATGGGGCCGTACATGGAGCCCATTCCGGTCGGGGCGAGCGTGGCGATGCTCTTCTCCCTCCTGATCGCCTTCATGATTTCTCCGTGGGTGTCCTACCGCGTGCTTCGAAACGTCAAGGGCCACGGCGGCGGAAGGGACAAGCGGGAAGACTTCCTTACCGGCGTCTACCGGCGGATCATGGGGCCCCTTCTCGGGAAGGGAGCACTGCGGCTCGCCTTCTTCGGGGGTGTCGTCGTGCTGCTCCTTGCGGCGATGAGCCTGTTCTACTTCGGGTCCGCGCGGGTGAAGATGCTCCCGTTCGACAACAAGAGCGAGTTCCAGGTCGTTATCGATATGCCGGAGGGGACTCCGGCCGAGCGGACACTGCGCGTAGCGCGCGAGATGGCGGACGCCATGGTGGAGCATCTGCCCGAGCTTGCGAACTACCAGATCTACGTGGCGAACAGCGCGCCCTTCAATTTCAACGGCCTCGTGCGCCACTACTTCCTGCGGAGGGAGCCGCACCTCGCCGACATCCAGGTGAACCTCGTCGCGAAGCACGACCGGGACCGCCAGAGCCACGAGATTGCAAAGAGCATGCGCCCCCGCGTCGAGGCCGTGGCCGACCGCCACGGCGCCGCGGTGAAAGTCGTGGAAATCCCGCCGGGGCCGCCCGTGCTCTCGACGCTCGTCGCCGAGATCTACGGCCCTGACGTGAACCGGCAGCGGGAGATTGCGGCGGACGTAAAGAGGATATTCGAGGAAACGCCGGGCGTCGTGGACGTCGACTGGTACGTCGAGTCCCCGCAGGAGAAGATCCGCCTCGAGGTGGACCAGGAGAAGGCCGCGCTCCGCGGCGTCGCGGTCGACCACGCCGCGATGGTCCTCCGCACGGCCCTCGAGGGCATGCCCGCGGGCCTCGTCCACCTCCCCCGCGAGAAAGAGGACGTTCCCGTGATGCTGCGCCTGCCGGAGGCGGAGCGATCGAGCGTCGATGATCTGAAGAACATCCGCCTCGCGGGGAAGGGCGGCTCCATGATCGCGCTCGAGGACATCGTGCGCGAGCGGCCCTCGCTGGTGGACCAGACGCGGTACCGGAAAAACCTGCAGAGGGTCGTGTACGTGATCGGCGACATGGCGGGCGTCCAGGAGAGCCCCGTCTACGGCATCCTCGCCATGAAGGAGAAGCTCAAGGACTACGTCCTCCCCGAGGGCTACACGATGCGGCAGTGGTTCAAGGCGCAGCCGTTCGACACGTCGGAGTATTCCGTGAAGTGGGACGGCGAGTGGCAGATCACGTACGAAGTTTTCCGCGACCTCGGCATCGCCTTCGGCGTCGTGCTCGTCCTGATCTTCATCCTCGTCGTCGCGTGGTTCCAGTCGTTCAAGGTGCCACTCGTGATCATGGCGCCGATCCCCCTCACGCTGGTCGGGATCGTCCCGGGGCACGTGATGTTCGGCGCGTTCTTCACGGCGACCTCGATGATCGGCTTCATCGCGGGGGCGGGGATCATCGTGCGCAACTCGATTATCCTCGTCGACTTCATCCAGCTCAAGCAGAAGGAGGGCATGAGCGTGGAGCAGGCCGTCGTGGAAGCGGGGGCGGTGCGGTTTCGCCCGATGCTCCTGACGGCATCGGCCGTGATCGTCGGGAGCATCGTCATCCTTTTCGACCCGATCTTCCAGGGGCTAGCCATCTCGCTCATGACGGGCGAGATCGCCTCGACGCTCCTGTCGCGGTTCGCCGTGCCGCTCCTGTATTTCGACGCCCATCGCAAGGATAAGGGAATGAGCGCATGAGACGGCCGGTAGTATTAACCTGAAAACATCTTACGGAGAGAAACGCCATGACCGTTAATGAGGGACTTCGACTCGCCGCAGGCACGTTCACGATCGCCTCGGTCGCCCTGGGCTACTACGTGAGCCCGTACTGGTTCCTGTTCACCGTGTTCGTGGGTCTTAACCAGATCCAGAGCGCGTTCACGCACTGGTGCCCCATGATGTGGTTCCTACAGAAACTCGGCCTCAAGCGCGAAACGGTGTGCGGATAGAAGTTGAGTGCGTCCCCGACGGGTCCCGACTGGAAGTCGGGATAAACTCGCCTGAGGCGAGAAATATTTGAACCTTGGCTGCCGCCAAGCAAGCTTTACCCCGACGCACCTTGCGTCGGGGCCGTGCCGCCGCCGAGAATAAGCCGGGTTATTTGGCGTCCCCGACGGGATTTGAACCCGTGTCGCCGCCGTGAAAGGGCGGTGTCCTGGGCCGGGCTAGACGACGGGGACGGCTGTTTCCTCAGGAAGAATAGACGGCGTGCTCCTGCCTGTCAAGGCTTGCGGGCGGCGCCGCCTTCCCCCCCTACCCTCTCCCGCGTAAACCCCAAACGCCCTCCCTGAGCGTTTACTGTATTGAACAGTTGCTCGCCGCCGCCCTCCGTGATAGGATAGTTCGCTATGCCGGAGGCTGCAAAGGCGCCCGAGACTCCGTTTTGGGTGTGGGCCGTGTACGTGGTCTACTGCATCGAGATGAGCGTGATACTCGCGTTGCTTCCGTGGTCGAACTACTGGGAGAACAACTATTTCTTCCGCGCCCATCCGGCGCTCATGGCGGTCGGGGTGAGCGGGTACGCGCGGGGGGCCGTGACGGCGCTCGGGGTCGTGCTGTGCTACATGGGACTGGAAGGCTTGATTCGCAGAACATTGAAGACAAGAGTTCCGGCAAGACCGTGAAATGTTTCGCGTGTATTTCATTACGGACCGACATCTGATGAAAAGGCGCTATATGCAAATCGTGCGCGAGGCGGCGAAGGGAGGGGCGGAAATGATCCAGGTGCGCGAGAAGGACCTGGCCGACGGCGAGCTCCTTGAGCTCACGAGGCGCGTCGTGCGCGCCGCCCGCCCCTATCGCCGGAAGGTGCTCGTGAACGGCCGCTTCGACGTGGCGCGGCTCGCTGGCGCCTCGGGCGTGCACCTGGGGAAAAGCACCGTCCCCGTCGAAGCCGTCCGCCGCGCGATGGGAAAAAATTTTCTGATAGGCTATTCGGCGCACAGCCTGCGCGAGGCGCGCGAGGCCGAGCGGCGGGGCGCGGACTTCGTAACCTACAGCCCGGTCTTCCCCACGCGCGCACCGTGGAAGGGCAGGCCGAAGGGCCCGGCACAGCTCCGCCGCGTCGCGGCGGCGCTTCGCATTCCCGTCTACGCGCTCGGCGGCGCTTCTTCCGCGAACGTGTCGCGGCTCGAGAAAACGGGCATCCGCGGCGTCGCGGCCGTCTCGGCCATCGCCTGCGCGAAATCGCCGAGCGAAGCGGTGCGGGCGCTGCAAAATTAGAAGAGGGCACACGTATGCACAAAACCGTCATGATCATTGCCGGCTCCGACTCGGACGGAGCCGCGGGACTCCAAGGCGACATCAAGACGCTTGCCGCCCTGCGGCTATACTCGACCTGCGTCGTCACGGCCGTGACGGCGCAGAACACCCAAGGCGTGCAGGCCGTATTCCCCGTCCCCGCGACCTTCGTGGGAGCGCAGATCGAGGCGGTCGTGAGCGACATCCCGCCCGACGCGGTCAAGATCGGCATGCTCGCGACGGCCGAGAACGTGGAAGTCGTCGCCACGCTCATCGAGGCCCTTTCCCTCAAGAACATCGTCCTGGACCCCGTCCTGCGCGCCTCGACCGGCGTGGCCCTTCTCGAGGAGAAAGGCATCGAGCCCCTCAAGAAAACGTTGTTCCCGCTCGTCACCGTCATCACGCCCAACGTCGAAGAGGCCTCACGTCTCGCGGGCGTGGACGTGAACGAGACGCGCTCAATGCAGGAGGCGGCGAAAATTCTTCACGACTTCGGCCCCAAGTTCGTCATCATAAAGGGCGGCCATCTCGACACGTCGCGCCCCCTCGACCTTCTCTACGACGGCAAGAAGCACAGCGTCTACGACGCGAACCGCGTCGCCTCGCGCAACACGCACGGCCTGGGCGACGCGTTCGCTTCGGTGGTGGCCGCGCGCCTAGCCGTCGGAGAGCGCGTCGAGGTCGGAATCGATATGGCAAAAAAATACATCGTCAAAGCCATGAACCACCCCTTTGCCATCGGCAAGGGAGAAGCCGGCCCCCTCAACCACGGGGTGCCCATCTAAGAAAACAACGTGCGAAAGGAGAAAAGCCCATGAGTACGACCTTAAAAGTAACTCTCTGCTTCTTGGCGCTTGCCCTCTTCTTGGTCAGTACGGGATGCGCCAAAGGCCAGCCCGAAGCGGAGACGCAAGAGACGGCCGCTGCGACCGAGGAAGTGGCCGAGCCCGTCGAGGCGGAAGCGGCGACGGAGGAGGCGGGCGAGACCGCCGAGAGTCCCGAGGCTGAGGGAGAAACGACTGAGACGGAGGAAACGGCAGTTGCTGAAACGCCGGAACCATGAACCGAAACCTCCGATAAAGTCGAAAAGATCAGCCCCGCACCTTCTGAAAATTAGCCAAACACCGTCCCCTCTTTTCCACGTAAAGGGGGGACGGGTGTTTGGCTAGGCCGGGCAAAAGGAAACTATTAAAAAAGGAGAACGTCAAATGAGAAACACAACGATCCTCTTTGTGATAGCGCTCGCATTTTTCGCCTATGTGGCGGGCATGGGATGCGCGGGAAGCCAGGAGTCCTCCGAGCAGGCGACGAAGGAGCCCGCGCAAAAGACTCAGGAAGTTTCCAAGACCGAGGCGGCGGAAACGCCGCCGAGTCCCGAAGCGGACGAAGGAGAGAAAAAGGTGGAAGAAACAAAGAAAGAAGCGACGGAGAAGGCCGCGGGTCCCGTCATAGACGACAAGGCCCTCCCGCAGGTGACCATCAAGACCTCAAGAGGCGACATCGTGCTCGAAATGTTCGAGGACGACGCCCCCAACACGGTGGCGAATTTCATCAACCTCGCGGAGAAAGGATTTTACAACGGCCTGATCTTCCACCGCGTCATCAAGGATCCGCCTTTCATGATTCAGGGCGGCGACCCGACTGGCACGGGCCGGGGCGGCCCCGGCTACCGCTTCGCCGACGAGTTCAGCAAGCGCAAGCACCTGCGCGGCACGCTCTCGATGGCGAACTCCGGGCCCAACACGAACGGAAGCCAGTTTTTCATCACGCACGTGCCGACACCGCACCTCGACGGCAGGCACACGGTCTTCGGGCAGGTGCTGAAGGGACAGGACGTGGTGGACAGCATCGAGCAGGGAGACAAGATGATCGAGGTGCGCGTGGACCGGAAGCGCAGCCATCCCTACAAGCCGAAGGTGCTCTAGCAGGCAAAAACGCGCCGGGCGCACGCTCTCCATGCGCCTTTACAACACGCTGACGAGGCAGGTCGAGGCGTTCGAGCCCCTCGAAGAGGGGCACGTGCGCATGTACACGTGCGGCCCCACCGTGTACGACTACGCCCACATCGGTAACTACCGCACGTTTCTGTTCGAGGACGTGCTGCGCCGCGCGTTCCGGTACCTCGGCTACCGCGTGACGCAGGTCATGAACCTGACGGACATCGACGACAAGATAATAAAAAACGCCCGCGAGCACGGCCGGCCGGTTTCCGAATTCACGAAAACCTACATCGACGCTTTCTTCGAGGACCTGGACACACTGGGCATGGAACGCGCCGAGGTCTATCCGCGCGCCACGGAGCACATTCCAGAGATGATTGCGCTCGTCGAGAAGCTCCTGGAGCTCGGCGTCGCCTACCCGGCGGAGGGCGGGATCTTCTACCGCATCTCGGAATTTCCGGGCTACGGACGCCTCTCGCGCTTCGATCTGTCGCAGGCGCGGCGCGGCGAGCGCGTCGCAAGCGACGAGTACGGCAAGGAGGACGTGCGCGATTTCGCCCTCTGGAAGCTCGAGGACGACCCGGACGTATCATGGGAGGCGCCCTTCGGCCGGGGCCGTCCCGGCTGGCACATCGAGTGCTCCGCGATGAGCGTGAAGCACCTCGGGGAGACGTTCGACATTCACGCGGGCGGCGTGGACAACATCTTTCCGCACCACGAAAACGAAATCGCTCAAAGCGAGGCGGCGCTGGGGAAGCCGTTCGTACGCTTCTGGCTCCACGCCGAGCACCTTCTGGTGGACGGGCGCAAGATGGCAAAGAGCGAGGGTAATTTCTACACCCTGCGCGACCTGCTCTCGCGCGGCCACCGCGCGGAGGCGATCCGGTACCTCCTCCTTTCGTGCCACTACCGGAAGCAGCTCAACTTCACGCTCGACGGCCTCGCGCAGGCCGAGACGACCGTGGACCGCTACCGCGACTTCATGCACCGCCTCGCCGTCACGTCGTATCCCGAAGGGCGCAACGCGGACCTCGACGCGCGGCTCCGTGAGGCGAAGGAAAAATTTCAAAACGCCCTGCGCGACGACTTGAACGTCTCGGAAGCCCTCGGCGTGATGTTCACACTGATGGGCGAGGTCAACACCGAGGAGGCGAACGGGCGGCTCTTTCGGGAAGACGCCCGAGAGATCGCCGAGGCGTTCCGCGGCTTCGACTCCATCTGGGCGCTCGAAGAAAAAGACGAGGCGCAGGCGCCTGGGGACGCCGAGATCCAGCGCCTGATCGCTGAGCGGGACGCGGCGCGCGCGTCCAGGGACTTCAAGCGCGCGGACGAAATCAGGGACGCGCTCCTCGAGAAGGGAATCGTTCTCGAAGACACGCCCTACGGGACGAGGGGAAAGCGAAAGTCGTGAATCGGGCCGCTTCCGGAAAATTTTCGGCAAGATTTCAGATGATGCGATTCGACACAATGCCCTGAGAAGATAATTCGAGTTATGCGTGGGGACATCGCCGACGTGGTCGTCGTGGGGGGAGGGATAATCGGCTGCTCCGTTGCGCTGGAGCTCGCCTCGAAGCAGCGCTACCCGTCCATTCTTCTGCTGGAGAAAACCCCTTACCTCGGCGACGGCACAAGCACGAGAAACAGCTACGTCATCCACGCCGGAATCTATTACCCGCCCGGCTCGATGAAGGCGCGCTTCTGCGTGGAGGGGAACCGGCTCACCTACGAATTCTGCGAGAAACACAACATAGCCTGCTCGAACACGGGAAAGCTCGTTCTGGCCTCCGCGGAGGAGGAGATACCAAAGCTCGAAGAGCTTCAGAGGAACGGCACGGAGTGCGGTGCTCCCTCTTTAGCCCTCCTGAGCTCCACGGAGGCGCGCAAACTGGAGCCCAACGTCCGCGCGGCCGCGGCACTGCACAGCCCGTCCACCGGAGTGTTCGACGCCGCGCAGTGGTTCCGCGTCGTTGAGGGGTTGCTTTCTGACTGGGGCGTCACGGTGCTCAAGGAAACCAAGCTCATCGACGTGAGCCCCGCCGACGACCACTTCACGGTCGCCACGGACCGCCGGGGCGAGGTCGACGCCCGCTACCTGGTCAACGCCGCCGGCCTGTTCTCCGACGAGATAGCCAACCTCGTAGGCAACAGCTACCGCATCCACCCGTGCCGGGGAGACTATTTCACCGTGGTCGAAGCCAAGAGTCACCTGGTCCGCGGGGCGGTGTACCCCTTGCCCGAGGCGCATGGCCTCGGAATCCACCTCACGAAGCTCACCGACGGAACCATTCTAATCGGGCCGGATTCCCGCCACGTCGCCGACAAGGACGACTACTCCACCCTGCCGGTCTTCGACGACGCCGGCGACCTGCGGTTCGACTCCGAGCACTTCAGAAGATTTTTCGAGAGCGCAAGGGCCATGCTCCCCATGCTCGGCCCAGAAGACATCCGGCTCGCGCACTGCGGGATAAGGCCGAGGCTCCGCCCACCAGAAGACGCGACGTTCCAGGATTTTTCCGTGGAGCGCGACAGCCGCCATCCCCGCATGATTCACTGCCTGGGCATCGAGTCGCCGGGATTGACGGCGGCGCTTCCCATCGCCCGGCACGTGGCGGCGCTTATCCGGGAGATGGACTCTTGAGGAAGAAAACGCCGCGGAAACGGCCCCGCCCTCCCGCCGTTAAGCCTAAGTCCGCCCGGAGCGGATCGCCAAAAATCCACCTCCGCGACGACGGGTTCCTGTCGCCCGAAGAGCGCGCCGGGCTGAAGCGCCTCGCTGCGCGAGTCGTCCGCGAGGAACGGCACCCGGCCACGGAGCTTTCCCTGTGGCTCACGACGGACGAGAAAATTTCAACGCTGAACAAGCGTTTTCTCAAGCGCGACGGCCCCACGGACGTGATTTCCTTTCCCGACGGCGAGCCGCACCCCGACGGGACGCTTCCGCTCGGCGACATCGCCGTCTCCGGCGAGACGGCGCGCCGGAACGCCCGCCGCTACAAGCACGCCTTCTTCGACGAGCTCCGGCGGCTCGTCATACACGGCGTTCTGCACCTTCTGGGCCACGGCCACAAGAAAGATGCCGAGATGCGCCGCCTCGAAAAGCTCTATGCTAAGATGAAAGTGTGAGCCTCGAAAAACCCGTGTCCCTGCCCTTCGTGACGGCCCGTCCCGTTTTCCTGAGGAGCGAAGCGTTTCGAAGGACGGGACGGGCCTCCTCAGGGGCTCGGCTTTTGATTTCTTCAGAGATTCCGAAAGTATGATTTCTTCAAAAGAGCCGCCGTCTCCCGCCGTCGAGGAAGCCCCCGAGGGCTTTCGGTCGGGCTTCGTCCATCTCCTGGGCCGGACCAACGCCGGCAAGAGCACGCTTCTCAACGCCCTCGTGCGCTTTCACGTGGCCGCCGTCGGCGCGGCGGCCCAGACCACGCGCCACCGCATCCTGGCCGTCCGCCATGAGCCCGAGTGCCAGATGGTTTTCGTGGATCTGCCGGGCCTGCACCGCCCGCTCCACCGCATGAACGAGCGGATGCTCGGAATAATTTCGCACTCGCTCGCCGACGAGCCGGACGCCGTTCTGTTCGTCGTCGACGCCTCCGCCCCCTTCGGCGCGGGCGACGAGTTCGCCGCCGAGCAGCTGAAAAGCGTCTCCTCGCCCGCCGTTTTGGTTCTCAACAAGGTGGACCTGGTGGGAAAGCCTTCGCTCCTGCCCCGCATGGAGCTCTACCAGAAGGTCCGCGATTTCAAGGCCCTGGTTCCCGTCTCCGCCCTTCACGGCGACGGCCTCGAAGCTCTCCTTAGGGAGACCCGCGCGCTCCTGCCCGAAGGGCCGAAGTATTTTCCCGACGACTACCTCACGGACCGGCCCGAGCAATTCCTCGTCGAGGAACTGATTCGCGAGGCGGTCATCCGCCCCCTGCGGGAAGAAATTCCGCACAGCACGGCCGTCTCTCTCGAGCGGCAGGAGGAGAAGGAAAACGTCGTCGTGGTGCAGGCGGCCGTCTGGGTCGAAAAAAATTCTCAGAAAGGCATCGTCATCGGCGAGCGCGGGCGCATGATAAAGAAAATTTCAACCGGCGCGCGGCGGATGCTGGAAGACTTTTTCGGCAAGAAGGTTTTTCTGGAACTCCGGGTTTCCGTCAAGGAAGGCTGGCGTGACCGCGACGCGGCGCTCGACGCGCTCGGCATCACGGCGAAAACGTAGCCGCGCCGCCTCCACCCATGAGCAAGCGAGCGGACTGCGTCATCGTCGGAGGCGGCATCATCGGCTGCGGCGCCGCCTATTACCTTTCCAAGCTCGGCGCGAAACGCGTTCTCCTCTTGGAGCGGGAAAAGTTCCTCGCCACCGGCGCCACCGCGAAGAGCGCCGCCGCCGTCCGCCACCTCTTCA
Source organism: Acidobacteriota bacterium (assembly GCA_020349885.1). Taxonomy (NCBI): domain Bacteria; kingdom Pseudomonadati; phylum Acidobacteriota; species Acidobacteriota bacterium. The sequence continues at coordinate 1,755,066 of CP070701.1, read as the reverse complement.
CGACGCCGATCAACATACGCCTCTCGATGCGCAGCCTCGACGTGTTCGAGCGCTTCGAGGAGGAATTCGACACGGACCCCGCCCTTGTCCAGAACGGCTACATGTTCGTCGCCCCGAACGACGCGCAGTGGGAGATTCTCCAAAAAAACACCGCGATCCAAAAGGCGCAGGGCGTGCGCGTCGAACTCGTCGGGCCGCGGGAAATCCTGAAAATTGTTCCGCAGCTCAACGCGGAGGACGTGCTGGGCGGCTCTTTCGGGCCGCGCGACGGCACCATCGACCCGAACTCCGTCACCATGGGCTACGCGCAGCGCGCCAGGGCGCAGGGCGTAGAATTTCTGATGGAGTGCGAGGCGACGGGTGTCCGCGTCGAGGGCGGCCGCGTGCGCGGCGTTGAAACCGACAAGGGACGCATCGAAGCGCCGTTGCTCATCGACGCCTCCGGACCGCACCTTGCGGTGCTGGCCAAGAAAATCGGCGTCGACGTTCCGGCGCTTCCCTACCGGCGCATGCTTGCGACCACGGAGCGCTTCGACAAAATTACGAAAACGCTTCCCCTCACTATCGACATGGCCTCAGGCTGGTACTGCCGCCGCGAGGCCGACGGCGTCATGATGGGCCGTGCGAACAAAAAAGAAATTTCCTCTTTTGACGAGACGGTGGACTGGAGCTGGATCGAAAAAATGATCGAGGCGGGCGTCCACCGCGTTCCCGTCCTCGAAGAAGCGCAAATCTCCAAGGCTTGGGCGGGCCTCTACACAGTCACGCCCGATCGCCACCCCGTCGTGGGGCCGCTTCCGGGCGTCGAGGGGTTCTACCTGATAGGCGGCTTTTCGGGACGCGGCATCATGCACTCGCCCGCCGCGTGCGAGGCGCTCGCCCAGCGAATTCTTCTCGGAAAATCAGATCTCGACATCGACCCGCTCCGCTTCGAGCGCTTCGCCGAAGGCGACCTGCAGGTCGAAACTGCGGTGATCTAGTCCGCGCCGTGCTTCTTTTCGTACTTCGCCAGCGTGTCGCGTAGCTGCTTCGCCGTTTTGGTTTTCATGAGCTCGTCGCGGAGCTCCCGGTCGCGGAAGAAACGCGCAATCTTGGCCAAAATTTGCAAGTGCGTCCGCTGGTTTTCCTCGGGCCCCAGGAGAAGAAACACGAAGTGCGCAGGCGACTGGTCGATGGAATCGAAGGGAATGCCTTTCTTGATAAACGCCAGGGCCAGAATCGTTTTCTCGATTTTCTTGGACAGCGCGTGCGGCACGGCGAGCGAGCGGCCGATACCCGTGGAGTAGATTTCTTCGCGCTGGCGCAGCAGCTCAAGCGCGTCGTCCGCGTCCTCGAGGAGCTTTTTCTCCTTGAGGAACCGCACCATTTCATCGATGGCCGCGAATTTCTCCTTGGCCTTCAAATTCATGAGGATGTGGCTTTCGGGAAGGTATTCCATCAAGCGGGGCATGGCATTCTCCTTCTTCGGGTCGGAAATTATTAAAGGGCAGCCTCGCGCAGCGAGGCGAGCACCGTTTCGCTCACGTCGGCGGCGCGCAGGTATTCGCTTTCGAGCTCTTCGATGTAGAAGCGGTCGAGGCCGCTGTTGAGGATAAAGTCCTCGCGCAGGGCAGTGTTCTTCCGCTCGATAATCTGGGGCAGGAGTTGCTGGACGTAGAAGGCCTCTTTCCGGATGTCGAGGACGACTTTGTCAAAGAGCGCGACTGGAACGTCCTCCTCGAGGAGGCCGCGCTGGCGGAGCTCCATGGAAACCTCCTGACGGAGCGTTTCGATCGCCTCACGGTTCCGCAGGTCGGAGTAGTAAAAGCTGCGGATGTGCTGCTTGACGGTCTCGTGCACGAGGCGGTAGAGGCGCTCCTCGGATGCGAGCTCCGCGATGGCGTTTGCGAGATCGCCGAGCGAGGCTGCGCCTTCCTCGATGTCCTTGAGGCCGTCCCGCAGGGTCGCGACCTTCCGCCGTCCATAAAGCGGCACGTACTTGTTCTCCACTAGGGGTTTCAGAAAGAGGGCCTCGAAAAGGCCCGGCTCCAGCTCGTCGATAACCTTCTTGTTCCCAAGGAGGCTGCGCACCTTGTCCTCGGGCAGGGTGGCGCCGTCCATAAAGGCGAGCTGGTTGACGTTCGCGAGAGTCGAGTCGAAGCGGTCGAGATAGGTGACCACGTTGCCGAGATTTTCGAGTGGGGCGAGGTCGCCGCTCTCGGCGGCGGCCTCGTCGCATGCGCGGCCCGTGTCGAGAAGCACCTGCTCGAAAAGATTGTTGTGCTCTTCCGTGGCGCGGCGCTTCGCCATCAGGAGTTCCTTGATGTCGTGCGCCGTGATGCCGGTGTGCGGCGCCTGGTCGCCGAGGAAAAGGCTTTCGAGAATCTGGCGCGTGCGCTCGACATAGTCCGCCTCTTCCCCGATGTGGGCGACGCGGGTATCTTCCTCCAGGAGCAGCTCGTCGAGTATGTCGAGAAGGCTGGACGGGACGTTGTGGCGGAGGCTGAGCGTCCGCAGCCGCTGGAGGCGCGCCTGATGCGTTCTCGTGAGGCCCTCCTTCGCGCTCGCGATGAGCACGTCCTTGTAGGTCTCGACGAGCTTCTGATTCTCCTCGTGCTTGTAGATAACGTCCATCCGGATGCGTTGCTGCTGGTAGTGCTCGACGCCGAGCTCTGCCGCGAGGTCTTCCAGCAGGCGCATGTCCTCGTCCTTGGGAAAGGCGTGCGCCTTGTAGACTTCAAGGAAGGAGTTCCGGTAGCGCATGTGGATGAGGTTCACGAGTCGGAAAAGGTACAACACGGTGTCCTGTTCTTCGAGCGCCTCGTGAATCGCGTGGGCGAGGGCGACGTCGTCCTGCCTTCCCACGAGCGGCGTCCGCTTGAGCGTCTTTCCCACTTTGCGGAGGATGTACTCCTGGCGGTGGCGGATCTCCCCCTCGAAGGAACTCGGAATCAAAACGTAGTAATTGGCGACGGCGTTGCCCTCCATGAACACGGTGTGGTAGTTCTCCGAGCCCTTGCTCTGGTTGGAAAAGACGAGCTTGCGCTTGTCCCGGCCGTAGTACGTTCCGAACATTACGAGGCGGTTCAGCACTTCCTTCTTGACCAGATCCCGGACGGGCTGATCGACGCCGAACATATACTCGCCGACGCTTCCGCCGGGACCATTGTAACGCAGCCCCTCGGGCGTGAGGGCAAATTCGAACCCCGAGGAAAAAACCCTAAAGGTCATGCCCGACTCTTTCGCGTGCTGCTCGTAGAAGTAGCGGTCAGCGACGTTGCGGCCCGCAACGACGGCGTAGCACTCGATGTTGGGCGTAATGTGCCCGTGAAGGGTCACATCCTGAATCATGGTTAGTGCGGCATTAGGAACGTATCTTTCCTATAAGATTATCACTTCCCGCCTGGACATTCAAGCTGCCTTCCCCCAAAGCTTGCCCACGTTCCGGTCTGGAGACGCAGCCCCGACGTGCCGGGGGCGGAAATGGTCTCGTTCGGCGCGCCTACCGCCGCCGCTTTTTCCTGGAAAAGGAAAGCGTTTCCCAGGGAAACGCGAGCTTGCGCGAGGTGCGCACCATGTAGTAGTCGGGCGCGTAGCTTATGCCCCGGCGAACGCAGTAGGAGAAGGTGCGCACCTGGGTGAATCTCATTTGGTGAAGCGCCTCGCGGTAGCGCTCAAACGTGTTGCCCGAGTGGGCTACGTCCGTGACGAGCAGGACGTTCGCGGAGGCGGCTTTCGGCGCGAGCGTCGTCAAGGCGAGCTGGAGCGGCGAGCCCTCCTCAATGATGTCCTGCCCCCCCCCATGGCGTCTACGGCTTCGCCGCACCGCGACGATGAACGCCCCCGAGAAGTGCCCCCCGATAAGAGCGGCGATGGTAACCCCTCCTTTTCCCACACCCACAATGAGTGAAGGTTCAAAACCGTCGCTCCGCAGGTCGTTCGAGAAGTCCTGAAGCACGCTCACGAGCCGGTTCCAGCGGACGAATTGAAAGGCGGTCAGGACACGGCCAAGCTGCCACATCACAATCACGGCGGCCGCGATGACCACCGCCACGGCGGCACCTCGAAAAAGCGGGTTTTCAATTCCCATTGGTTTACTTGCTCAAAACAAGGAGGTTATCTTTGTAACGCACGTTGCGGGGGCATGTCAAGTTATCCCAGAACTCAAGGCTCGGCGGGAAAACACCGCCAGCGGACGAAGCGCATGGCGTCGAGGGCGGGTTGGGAAGATTCGCCGGGGGCGGCCAGGTAATCGAAGGCGTAGACAAAATCGCTTTCCGGACACTCGGCAACGCCCACGGCGTGCAGGCGGTCGTGAACCTTTTCCAGCGCCCAAAGGCCGGGCACGTCGCCGAAGACGGCGTTTCCGTTCTCAAGGAGCGAACCTTGGAGTTGCCCGATAAGGTGATGCGAAAGGTCAAGTTCCTGCGGCAGGAGAACGGTCAACCGCCACTCGCCGCCGCCGGGTGCGCGCAGGGCGACAATTTTGACGACCTCGTTGCCTTTCCCCCACTCGATGCCTCTCCTCCACTCGTTGCCTTTCCTCCACTCGAGGCCCTCGAACGAGACGCTCCACCCCCGCGGAAGCTCCACCTCCGCCGCCATCGACGGACAGTTCACGCGGCCGAGCCCTCGGTGGCAATAGCCCTTGAGGGGAATGCGAAAAGGACCTTTGTTTTCATCGCTGAAATACAGCTCGTTTCGGTCCTCGGCGGGACGGCGGAGCGCGAGCCAGGGCACCCCCGCGCCGCACAACGGCCTCACCCCGGCCACAAGCGGGAGAATCGACTCGCGGCCGTCAACCACGTTCTCCAGGATGTTGTAGGGAACGGCCATCCGGTAGTCGGCGAGGCGCCTGTTCAGCGGCGAATCGATGAAGCGCTCCTCCACAAGGCGTTTGTAGCTGAAGGGGCGCGGCGCCAACACGCCCGACATGACTACCTCCGGGTCGGCGAAACTCCAGCTATAGAGGTTCGGAAAAGCGTCCGTGTAGGCCCGGAGGAATTGTCGGAGAGCAGCTCGGCCGAAGAGATCCATTCTCACGGACTGGACAACAAAACCATCTCGGCGCACGGCACCTCGGACATGGAGCAAAAATTCCTCACCCAAAAAAGGATGGTGAGCCGTCATGCCGTTCGCCGGAGGGAGACGCACCACGTCGAACCCCGACTTTGCCGGGGCAAACCCTCCCTGCCGCGCCGCCCAAAGGGCGAAATTTCCCGTTTGCACATCCACGCCCGTTTTCGGATGGGAGAAGGAAAGAATTTCCGAGGCCCCCCGCGTCCACGCCGGGGAAGGAAACACGAGCGCGAGCGCCTCGACGCCGCCGGCCTCAAGCACTCCGGCCGCCGTGAGCGCGTTCCGCGGCCAGATGAGCGCGGCGCGGCGCGCTTCGCCGTGGGCGAGAATCGGGGCGACGCTTGCAAGGTACGTGTTGCCGTAGGGGATGCCGAGATCGCCGTCCACGGCCACATGGCGCTCTCCGCGCCAGTCCACCCACAGCCCGACCGAGTGCTCCGCGTCTTCCCAGGCGCCCGTCACGCTCTGCACGGCACCGGCCGCGTCCATGCCGGAAAAAAAAACGGGCTTGGGAATCGGCGGCCTAGCGAGCCAGACGAGCGCAGCGGCAAACGCAAGTGCGGCGAATACACGCTCCATTCTTATAGAGGAAGAAGCAAATCGCTTCCCGAAAAATGCGGCAAGGAGGGCGACGAGCGCCGGCACCGCCGCCGCGCGCAGCGCTCCCAGCGTCGGAAGAAGGAAAAACAATAACGCGAGCGCCCCCGCCGCGGCGCCTCCGCAGAAGGCGGCGCCGTTTCGCCCCGCAGCGCAGGAGGCCAGCCTGACGCTTACGGCCGCCGTCAGGAAGGCCGCCGCCGGCACTAAGACCAGCGCGGTCATGGCACTGCGGGGCTCTCCAAGCGAAAACGCAAGGCCCCGCCCCGCATAAGCGGCGAGAACGGCAAGGGCGAGCGAAGCCAGGGCGAAGCGCGCCGCGGAACCCGGCAGGCTTTTTTCTTGTTCCAGGACTCGCCCGCGGCTCCAGGCCATTCCCAAAAACGCGCCGGCCCAGAGCGCCGCTCCCGGGTAGGCCCACGAGGAGGAAGCCACCGTGAACAGACGATGGAAGAGGGCGAGGGTCAACCCAGCCGCTACTCCGAAAAACAGGGGCACAATGCGCTGCGCCACTACCTTGCCGCTTGGCAAATCGGAAGATTTTTCCGCCTGAGCGAGCGTCAGGACATGGAAAAGCGTAAGCGCGCCCTGCGCCCAGAGCGCGCCCACCAAGCTGAGCGCGACATGGGCGGCCAACGCGCCCAGCGAGGCGCCAAGGAGCACAGCCTGCGTGGGGGGCCCGCCGGAAGCGAGTGCTCGGGATCCCCACCATGCCCAACAGAGCATGGGCGGCGCCAGAAACGCCGCATGCCACAAGCCGAGGGCCGGCGCGTCCGAAGAAACCAATGGAGCGAGGATTCGAAAAAGCGGGAAGCCTGCCCAGTGGGCGAGCAGGGGAAGCCATCCCAGGAGGGCGAGCGCCGGAAAGCTCCAACCGTGGCCACGTTCGCTCGTCACAGCGACTTTACGGCACAGGCTGTGCGTGAGGGCGTAAAGCACAACGCCCGCAAGGCCCCAGCCCAAGAGGTTGCCGATGACGGGCGCCTGCGCCATCGAGTAAGGCCAGAGCGCATGGAACCACAGCACCGGATAAGCGGCCCAGAGAAATCCACGCCATGGTGTTAAGAATGACCGATGACCAGTCAAGGCATTTTTCATCCGTCATTCTTCATCTGTCATTTTTCCCAAGGCGGCTTTCGCGCGGGCGTGGTCGGGATGAAGCTCAAGGGCCTTCCGTGCGAGCTCGTGCGCCTCGGCTTCCTGCCCAAGCGCGAGAAGAACCTCGGCGAGCGCCGCATAAAGGTCGGGGTTGTACGCGTGGCGCTCGAGGGCGCGCTCCAAAGGCGCGCGGGCCTCCTGGGGGCGCCCAAGGGCGGAGGCGGCCTCCGCCCAGCCCAGCGCAGCCTGCGTGTCGCGCGGCTTCGCACCCAGGATTTTTTCGAACTGCCCGAGCGCCTCCTCGAAGCGCTCCTGGGCGATCAGGCATTCGCCCAGCCGCCTGCGGGTCAGCCAGTCGTTCGGGTTTTCCGAAAGGGCTTCCCTGTAAAGCTCCTCGGCCTTGGCCCATTCGCCGCGGCGCGCGTAGGAGAGGCCGAGGTTGGATGCAGGAGCAATCTGCTCGCCCCCGGCCCCGATGTAGCCCAGACTTTGAAGCTTCTCACGAAGCGCCTGCTCCTCCGATGCTTCACCTGCACCGACGGGGTCTGAGAAAATTTCTCGAAGCGCGCGGCCCGGCAAATCGCTTGCGGGAAGGCCGAGTTGGTCGAGCACCGTCGGGGCGAAATCGTAGATCGTGGCGCCCTCGATGCGGAACCCCGGGCGCACCCCGGGCCCCCGCACGAAAAGGGCACCTTCCTTGCGGTGCCACGCGTCGGCGTAGCCCTCGTCCATGGAGGCCGGCAGGGTCAGGCGGTCGTGGCTGTGGCGAAAGCCGTGGTCTGAAACCACATAGACAGTGGCGTCGGGCGGCAATTTTTCCAAGATCCTCCCCACGACAGCGTCCTGATGGCGGTAGAACGCCTCGATGGCGCCCCCGTAGAGCGCCGCGTCCTCCTCGCTGACATGGGGCAGGCGCGGCGGTAGATACTCCATGCAGAGATGGCTAACCGAATCAATGCCCTGGAAATAGACCGCAAACAGGTTCACGCTCTCGCGCCGGAGCATGCGGAGGGCCACGGCCTCGTAGGTGCGCGTCTGGGCCGCGATGGCGCGCAGGTGGCCCCACGTGGTGGAGTCGTCCGGCGCCCCCCCCAGAGCGAACAGCGAAAGCACCTCCTCGTCTTTCACCGAGGACGGCTCCACGACGAGGGGAAGAATTTCTTGAAACAATTCCGGAGGATGGGTCTTGCCCTTCGGGTTGATATCCGTGGGGGTGCTTCGCAGGAACGAGATGACCGCCGTGCGGTCGGAGACCACGTAGCCCCGGATATTCTCGGCGGGGTACGAGATGAGCCAGCCGATGACGCCCGCGCTCCCGCCGCCCTCCGAGACGCGCACCCAAAGGGGCCTTCCCTTGCGGTCCGAGGTCGTGGCGAACCCGCGGTTGTCCCTCCAGAACGTGAGGATGCCGTGCTCTTCCGGGGGAAGGCCCGTGGCGAGGCTCGTCCACAGGACGGGCGATATCATGGGTTCCATGGACTCGAGAATTCCAGAGGCGCCCTCGCGCTGGAGCCGCGCGAGCGCGGGCATTTTCCCCTCGGCGATGTAGCGCTGCACCAGGTCCCAGTCGGCCCCGTCGATGCCGATGACCGCGGCGCGGCCTTCGAAGGCGGGCTTGTCGGGCGAGCAGGAAGCGAGGAAACCGAGCGCGGCGACGGTGAGAAGAAACACCGGGAAACGGCCTGCACGTCTCATGAAGCCGCTCATTCTCAAACGCTTACGTCGGCCTTCTGTGCCTTCCGCCTGCGATGTTTTCTCAAAATCGGCTCCACCTCCGAGCGCAGGAACTCCGATACCTGCTCGGGTGCGCGCCCCACGAGGTGCCGGGGATGCGTGAGCGCCTCGATTTCCCTGCGGCCCAACGGAAAGGACTCGTCGCTCGCGATGCGCTCGAGCAGGTCCGAAGGCTCGCCTTGTCGCACGCGCATGCGGGCGGCCATGGCGTGGCGGCGCAGCTTCTCGTGGAGCACCTGGCGGCTGCCGCCCTTCTTGACGGCGGCCATCAGAATCCCCTCGGTCGCCATGAAGGGCGCGTCCTCGCGCAGGCGCGCCGCGATGACCTCGCGGTTCGCCGCAAGCCCCGCGACGATGTTCCGCATGAGAACCAGCATGGCGTCGGCGGTGAGGAACAGCTGCGGCAGCACGAGGCGGCGGTTCGCCGAATCGTCGAGCGAGCGCTCGAGCCACTGGCCGGCGGCCGTGTGCGCCGTGTTCTCGGCCAGCACCATCGTGAACCGCGCGAGCGACGAGAGCCGCTCGCTCCGCATCGGGTTGCGCTTGTAGGGCATGGCCGAGGAGCCGACCTGCTCCCGCCCGAACGGCTCCTCGAGCTCGCCGAGCCCCTGGAGAAGGCGTACGTCGTTCGCGAGCTTCGCGGCCGACTGCGCAATGCCCGAAAGCGCCGAGGCCATAATGTAGTCCCACTTCCTCGTATAGGTCTGGCCGGACACGGAAAAAACCTTGGGAAACCCGAACGCCCGCGCCACCTTCGCGTCGAGCGCCTTCACCTTGGCGTGGCTCCCCTTGAACAAGGCGAGGAAACTGGCCTGCGTCCCAGTGGCGGCCTTGACCCCGAGGAACGCCGTCTGCGACGCCAGGTGTTCGAGCGCGCGGAAATCCATCACGAGGTCCTGCAGCCAGAGGCAGGCGCGCTTGCCGACCGTCGTGGGCTGCGCGGGCTGGAAGTGCGTGTAGGCGAGGGCGGGAAGCGAGCGGTGCCTCCGGGCGAAGTCCCGGAGCGCCCGCATCTCGTCGAGGAGGCGCGCCTCGATCAGGCCGAGGGCCTCGCGCGCCTGGATGAGCTCGGCGTTGTCGGTAACGTAGGCGCTCGTCGCGCCCAGGTGCAGAATCCCCTTGGCCCCGGGGGCCTGGTCGCCGAAGGCGTTCAGGTGCGCCATCACGTCGTGCCGGAAACGGTGCTCGTAGCGCGCGGCGGCCCGGTAATCCACGTCCCCGATCCTGCGCCGGAGCGCGGCAATCTGCCGCTTCGAGATAGAGAGCCCCAGCGAGCGCTGCGCCTCGGCGAGGGCCACCCACAGTTTTCTCCACGTCGTGTACTTGAAGTCGTCCGAAACGACGCGAAGCATGGCCTCGCTCGCGTAGCGCGCGACGAGAGGATTTTCCCATGCGGGGCGAGAGGACGGGCTGCGGCGCGCCATGGCGTATTCTACCACAAGGCGCGGACAGCCCTCATTCTTGACACAAGGAAGGGCGCCTCGATACAATGTACATTGTCCCACTGAGGGCGAATCTCTCCTCATAAGCAGTCACGCTTTGGGAAGGGAACGCGGCGGAACAAACGACACACGGCATGCCGAAAGACGAGGAAAAAATACTTGAATCGCTCCGCGCGCGGTGGAAGCAGGACCCCACCTCGCGGGTGTTCGCCCAATTGGCCGAAAGCTGCCGCCGCACGGGGAAATTGGAAGAAGCGGTCGAAGTGTGCCGCGATGGGCTCAAGCACCACCCGCAGTACGCGTCGGCCCACGTGACCTTGGGGCGCGCGCTCCTCGGCCTGGAAAAGCGCGACGAGGCGGGCAAAGCCCTCGAGCAGGCCCTCACCCTCTCGCCCGCGAACCTCGTGGCGAACCGCGCCCTCGGCGACCTCTACCGCGAGCAGGGAAAATTCGGCCTCGCCCTCGAGCGTTACCGCATGGTGAAAGAGTTAAACCCCCTGGACCGCGACATCGAGGCCCTTGCCGCACAGTGCGAGGTGCGGCTGACCGGAGCCGAGGAAACCGCACAAGAAGCCACGACCGATGAGCAGGCGCAAACGGCTGCTTCGGAAACACCGCCGGAGGGCGAAGTCGCCGCGGCGGAGGTCTCCGCGGAAAGCCTTCCGCAGGAAGAATTCCGCGCTGGCGCGCCCTCCGCCGCACCGGAGATGTCGTTTGACGAGCTCTACGACACGGAGGTGGACGAAGCGCTTGAAGCGGGTGCGCCTCCGCCCAGTGCGCCCTCTACGGCGGACACGGGGAAGCTCGAGGGAGAAGAACTGGCGACCGAAACACTCGCGGAGCTTTACGTGGGGCAGGGTCTTCTCGATAAGGCCGCGGGAATCTACGAGCGCCTCCTCCGTGAAGACCCGGCCAATCCCCGCTACCGGGCGCGCCTCGACGCCCTTCTTAAAGAGCGGGAAAGCGAGGAGCCTCCCGCGCCCGAGCCCGTGGCGCTTGAGAGGAATTTCGGAGAGCAGGAAAAACTCCTTGCGGACATCTCCGTCCTGCACGACCCTGACCGCAGCCAAAAAGCCGCGGCTCTCAGACGGTGGCTATCGGTCGTCGAGCGGGAGAAAAAAATGGCGTAGCCCATGCTCATAACCGTTTTGGAAGAACTTTTCGAGCGCACCGACGGCGTCATCATGGTGAGCATCCTCGGGATGGACGGCCTGCCCATCGAGCGCGTCATTCGCCCCAAGGAAGAGTGCCCCGTCTTCGAGGAGGAGCTCCTCTCCGCCGAGTACAGCACGCTCTTCAAGAACGTCGCCTCGACGAACGTGGACATCGGCCTCAAGGACACGCGCGAGGTCATCGTCGCGACCGATGAGGCCATGGTGGTCATCAACCGCATCAACGAGGACTTCCTCGTCGTATCTCTTCTTTCCGCGGAAGGCAACCTGGGCCGCGCCCGCTACGAAAACCGCAAGGCGGCCATCAAACTCCAAGGCCACCTGTAGCCATTTTCTTGCAGGCTTCCCGCCTTAAAACGATACCGTGGGTCGGCGCGCTTCTCTGCGTCCTGCCCTTCTCGTGCGCCGTGGCCGAGGAGATTTCCCGCGCGCACTACGAATCGTTCCAGGGAAAAGAGTACCATTTGAAGCGAAACGTGACGGTGATCCGCGGGAGCAAAACCTTGCTGTTCACATTCAAATTCAAAACGACGCGCGCCAACACGCTGCTTACCGCGGAAGGCGTTTACACGAGGATGCCGAAGGAGTGGCGCCGGATGGGAAAGATCACGGGGTGGTTTCAGAAAACGAAAAAGATCGGAAAGTTCTACGCGCTTCCGGCGGGTGCGTCGCATGTGCAACAGGTCGGAGTTGGACGGCGGGCGGTGCGGGTCGTCGCCGTCGTGAACGACAAAGTGCGGTTCGGAACGTTCGTCCGGCGAAGCGCGACCCGGTTTTCCGTCCGCCTTTTTCCTCAAAATCCCTGCTTCGTGGAAAAAGGGACCTACGTTTCGGTGCACCTCGAAGCCGAAAACAAAGAACAATTCGACGCCGCGTTCGCCCGGCTCTTCAGCGAAGCTCCCCTCGAAGAGACCCACGGCTGGAGCGAAGAGGACAAGGCCCTGGTGCGCGAGCGGAAACTGCGCGTCGGCATGACGCGGCCCATGGTCTGGGCGGCCCTCGGCGAGCCGACCTCGAAAAATCTTCTCGTGACAGAGGACGGCAGCGTCGAGAAACACCGCTACGCTGCCTTTTGCGGCCGCGGCGAATACCTCGTGACTTTCGAGGGCGACACGGTCGCGTCGTACGAGATCCCGATCGAGTAGGGGCGAAGAAACCGGCCATGCGCAAAACGAAAGAACGTCTCTCCCGGCGCGTTCTCCGCGCGCGCCTCAGGCGTCTGCGCGAGGCAGTGTTCAAGCCCGGAGGCGCGGACGCGCTCCTCGTCACGAACCTCAAGAACATCCGCTACCTCTCGGGCTTCTCGGGCACGACGGCGATGATGCTGGTTGCGCAGGATGCAAGCTTTTTCTTCAGCGATTTCCGCTACCGAACGCAGGCGAAGAGCGAGGTCAAGGGAAGCCGCTTCGTCGAGGTCGAGCGCGACTATCTGGAAAGCGTCGTGCAATTCATGCGGAAGCGCCGCCTCCGCTCGGTGGGCGTCGAGGGCGGGCACATGACGCTTTCGACGCTCGCCGCCATGAGAAAACTCGCGCGCGGCGGCCGCCTCCGCTTCCGGACGCTTCGCGGCGCGGTCGAGCGGCTGCGCATGGTCAAGGACGAGGCGGAGGTGGACACGCTGCGCGCCGCGCTACGCATCGCCTGCCGCGCCTTGGAGAAACTTCTTCCGCGGATCCGCCCCGGCGTGCGGGAGAGCGACCTGGCCGCCGAGCTGGAATACCTCATGCGCCGCGGCGGCGGCGAGGGCGTCTCCTTCGACACCATCGTCGCCTCGGGGCCGCGGGGCGCCCTGCCGCACGGCGTCGCCTCGAACAGGAAAATCCGCAGGGGCGAGTTCGTCATCGTGGACTTCGGGACGCTTCTTCACGGATATTGCAGCGACACGACGCGCACCTTCCACGTGGGGCGCCCGACGGCGGAGGCGAAGAAAATTTACCGGACGGTCCTCGACGCCCAGTGCCGCGCCATAGAGGGCGTGCGCCCCGGCATGCCGATGAAGAAGGTGGACGCGCTCGCGCGCGACTACATCAGGAAGTGCGGATACGCGAAAAACTTCGGCCACGGTCTCGGCCACGGCGTGGGCCTCGACATCCACGAGGCGCCCACCGTGTCCACGAAAGGCAAAGAGCGCGTCGAGCCGGGGATGGTCTTCACCGTCGAGCCGGGCATCTATCTCCCCCGCAAGGGCGGCGTCCGGATCGAGGACGTCGTCGCCGTCGGCCCGAAGGGCCGAGTCGAGAATCTGACGCGCTATCCGAAGGAGTTGGTAGTGGTGTAGGGGAACATTCGCCGATTTTTTTCATGTAGTGGTATGCGCTACCATAGAGACAGGATAGAAACTTAAACATGGTGCGGATTAAAGCGTTTTTGGTTTTCCCGGTTATCGGCGCGGCAGCCGTCATATCCGCAATGGCAACGGAGCTTTCCTCCTGCGTTGATACCCGCTTGGGAGAGCTTTCGGCAGCCGTCGTTGAGGTGCGATGCTTCGACGCGGACGGCAATCTTTCGTCGGAGGGTCTCGGCCTGCGGATCGGCCACGAAACCCTGCTCACGGTGCGGAGCCTTCTTGAAAGCGCGGCAAGATGTGAAGCGCACGCACCTGACGACAAGGCATACCCGGTGGAGGGTATCGTTGCAGAAAGCCTCGAAGCGAACGTCGTAGAGCTTCATGCACCGGGCCTGTCCGAGCGCGGCGACTTGGAAGAGTTTCCTTCCTTCGAGGAATTCGAGCACTCCGGCAAGGTGTATCTCGTCTCAACCCGCAACGGCCTAATGCAGATCACGGAAACGGAATGCACGGGCAGCTTCCGCATGAGCGACTCGAGGAAGTTCCTCAAGCTTTTGACTCCCGGCGGGCGCGAACTGACCGAAGGATTCCCGGCAGCCAATGAGCACGGCCTCGCTATCGGCCTTGTCAGCTCGATCGAGGCGGATGGCGAACGCGGCGCGGTCGTGATTCCGGCGGAGACTCTCGCAGAGCGCGCGCGGCTTACGCGCATCCTTCCGCTCTCGGAGTGGATTGAGGGCGCCGACTTCGCATGGCTTTCTGTATCTGAGCGCACGACTTTTGCAGGCATGCTTCTGCTTGATCGAGGCGAGGTCGAAAAGGCCCCATCTCTGTTTAAAAAAAGTCTTGAGGCCGAGCCCGATTCCGCCGAGGCCTTCTGCGGCCTCGGGCGGCTTCATCTTAAACGCAAGGAATGGATATCGGCGGAGGAATCGTTCGAGAAAGCGCTCGTGTCCGAGCCTGATTTTGCCGACGCGCACGTGGGCCTCGGCCTCATCGCCCTGAGGTTCGGTGACCGCAACGCGGCGATCGAGAACTATCGCACGGCCCGCGAACTCGACGAGGAAGCAGCGGGCGAATTGTTCGCGGAGATCCCGATGCGCATCCCTAGGAATCTCGAGGAATGTTTCTTGGAGCTTGACTGGATACTTCCAGAAGAAGAAAAAGAAAATATGCGCGCGGGCGCAGATACGGTTATGTATCACTTTGGCCTTGGCATGTGGATGCGCAACAACTGGGGGCTTTGGGCCGGAGACCGCTTGGCGCAGCACTTTAATGAAATGGGCATCTTTCATCCCGACGATATGTCCGCCATCATCCTGGATGCGTTTCAAGCGCATCTAAAAGGAGAGGATTTCGACCTTCAAGAACAGATCAAATATTATCAACAATATTGGGAACGCTCCCGTTCGCAACACTCTCAATCCGCAAAGGAAGAAGTCAAAGAAGATCCAAAAAGTGCTTGGGCGCACATGAGACTTGGTGCCGAATATGCTTCAGAGAAAAACTGGGAGGAAGCTATTAAAGAATTTGAGCAGTGTATTCTTCTTGACCCTGAGTTTGTTGAATGTTACGAGGATTTGGCTCGAATTCACTTCATCCTGGATCAGTGGGGGGACGGCGTTAAAGTGTGCCGGCGCGGCATAGAAGCTAATCCGGATGCAGGCTACTTGCGCACGTTCTTGGCGGACCACTACGCCGAGAAAGGCCAGTGGGAGAACGTTGTTCGTGAAATGGAAGCTTTAACAGGCTCTGAACAGTCGAAACTTTCTCCTTTGGGGCAAGCTTTCTTCCACCTAGGCCGATGGGACGAAGCCGTTGAGACTCTCAAGAAATCGCTGGAGAGCTACTCGAACGACCCGGAAGCTCTTTATTTCTTAGGTGCCTCTTACGCGCGTATAGACGACCAAGATTCGGCTGACGAAGTGTGCACGCGCCTCTCCATGCTTGACGAGGAAAAGGCGGAAGAGCTATGCGGGTTGATCCAGGGAATTGATCCTTGATAGCGGTAAGGTTCGTCCACTGCATATTGCCCTGAGAGAGATGGGGATTTAAATTACTCCCATGAAACTTCTCGACTCCCTCATCCAAATGGACACCAAGGCCAAAATCGGGTAGGATAAGATTGTTCCGCAAGCCCTCGTCAACGAGCGCGCGCGCCCATAGCTCAGCCCGGATAGAGCGCTGCCCTGCGGAGGCAGAGGTCAGAGGTTCAAATCCTCTTGGGCGCGCCATTCAAGGAGCCGGGGGCCAGTAGCCAGCGGCCAGTTATTAGTTGGGGTTTTTTCTCTTTACTAATCCCTAACGGCTAATCCCTTACCCCTATTCCCTCTCGGTGGAACGCCTGCGCGATGTCCTCCGCTACGCGCTCGAGGAGCGCGGCGTCGGGCCCCTCGGCCATGATGCGTACCTTGTTCTCCGTGCCGGAATAGCGCACGAGGACGCGCCCCGAGGCGCCGAGTGCGGTCTCGGCGCGCGCCGTGGCTTCCGAGACGCGGGGAAGACTCTCGAGGGGCGGCTTCGAGGAGACGCGGAGGTTTCTGAGAAGCTGCGGGCATTTCTCGAGCGGGGCGAGCAGGTCTTCCAGAGAGGCGTTCTCCCCGGCGAGAACGCCGGCCACCTGAAGGGCGGTCAGGAGGCCGTCGCCCGTGGTGGCGAGGTCCAGGAAAATCACGTGCCCCGAAGGCTCGCCCCCGAGGACGGCGCCGGTGCGCTGCATTTCCTCCAGGACGTTCCGGTCTCCGACCGGGGCGCGGCGCAGCGTGATGCCCTCCCGGCGGAATTTTTCCTCGAGCGCCACGTTGGTCATCACCGTGCCGACGACTGTGCGGCCGGGGAGCGCCCCGGCGCGGTCGCGGCGGGCGGCGGCGAGGTACAGGACGTCGTCGCCGTCGAATACGCGCCCCGAGGCGCCCGCGAAGACGGCGCGGTCGGCGTCCCCGTCGAAGGCCACGCCGAGGCGCGCCTTCTTTTCGACGACGGCGCGGGCGAGCCCTTCGGGATGGAGCGCGCCGCACGAGTCGTTGATGTTCCGCCCGTCGGGGTTATTTGCGATCGCGTGGACCTCGAAGCCCAGGTCGGAGAACACGCGCGGCGCCACCGCGCCGGCCGCCCCGTGGGCGCAGTCGAGCACCACGGAAAGCGCGCGCGGAGTTTTTTCGGAAAACGTCGAGGCCAGGAACGACGCGTACGCCTCGACGAACGCGGGAGATTCCGGCCCCGGGTCCCCGGCGGCCGCCCGCGGCGCCCGGTCCTCGCCCTTCGATTCGGTCCCGGAGGCCGCCAGGGCGCGCTCGATCTCCGCTTCCGCGTCCTCGGAAAGCTTGAAGCCGTCGGAGGAGAAAATTTTTACGCCGTTGTCCTCGAAGGGGTTGTGCGAGGCGGATATGACGATGCCGGCGTCGAATCCCTTGGCGCGCGCGAGGTAGGCCACGCCCGGCGTCGGAATCACGCCGGCCCGCTCCGCCGCGCCCCCCGCCGAGACGATGCCTTCGAGGAGTCGGGCCTCGATCCAGGGCCCCGATTCGCGGGTGTCCCGGCCCAGAACGACGCGTCCCCGGCCGCCCCTGGCGCGGAAAAATTCGACCAGGGAAGAACCCAGGCGGCGCAGCGTGCCCGAGTCGAGCGGGAAGACGCGGGGCGTGCCCCGGATGCCGTCCGTTCCGAAGAGGGATTCTTTCCGGCTCACGGACTTGTGCGCCCCGGCGTGCCTATCAGGACGCGCACGGACTCGGGCGAGAAAGCGACTTGAAGTTTCTCGATGGGCGGCGCGGGCTCGCCCTGGAGCACGGGAGAAAGCGTGTGCTCTCCGGCGCTCAGCCCGGATAAATCGACGGAAGCCCGGAGTGATTCCTCGGAAAGCGCCTTCACCACGGAGCGAGGGCCCTCCACCGCGGCAGAGACGGTCTCGGGCTGAAAGCGAACGGAAAGTTCTTCCTCCAGACCGGCGGCGCGGACGGGAAGGCGGCGAAAGGTGCGGGAAATTTTTTCCTCTTCCACCTGCAGGTGCAGGGCCACGCGCCTCGACGTGGGGTCGAGGCGCACGACCGGACTCGGCACCGTGACTCCGATGTCACTCTCCACGCTGTCCCGGCGGCCGTCGAGAAAGATGGGATCGGTGTAGAGCTCCGCGACTTCCTGGAGTCGGCTCTTGGGTCCTATTACCATCACGACCGAGGGATGCAGCTCCCATTTGACCATGTTGTATCCCTCCGGAAGATGGCCGACGAAGCGGGGGCGCACGGGCACCACTTTCTGGAGCGTCTCCTCCAATTCGATTGGGAGCATGGTGGGAACGATTTTAACAATGCGGGTGCCGAAGGGAAGGCGCGCGCTGCTTGCGTCCACTGGCACTTGATGGAGTCCCGGCCCGAGCCTCGAAAGGTCCACCCGGAGGTCGATGTCCTGCTCGCTGAGCTGGCGCAGCGTGGAAACGGGCCCCTCCACCTGCACCGAGACCGTGGTGGGATGCTCCCCCACGTTTTCCAGGTACAGGGGAATGTTTTGAAGCCGCAAAGACACGGCGGAGTATTCGACGACGGCCTCCTCGTCCACGGCGAAGTGAAACCAGACGACCACCGCAAGGCACAGGGCAGCCGCCTTGACGGGCCAGTTGTCAACGAGGCGGCTGCGCGTCATGAGGTCTTTTCCTCTCCCAGCAGGCGCCGCAGATGGTTGCGGAGCTTCTCGGCGTCGAGGTTTTCCGAAATTTCTCCCGAGAACGCAAGCGAGACCGTCCCGCTCTCCTCGGACACCACGATGGCGATGGCGTCGGTTTCCTCCGTGATGCCGATGGCGGCGCGGTGCCGGGTGCCGAACTTGCGGCTCAGGGTGGGGTTGAGCGTCAGGGGCAGATAGCACGAAGCGGCCGCGACCTTGTCCTCCTGAATGACGATGGCGCCGTCATGGAGCGGGGTGTCGGGTGCAAAGATGTTCACGAGAAGGTCGTACGAGAGGCGCGCATCGAGCTGGATCCCCGTTTCCATGTAGGTGCGCAGCCCCTGCCCCTGCTCGATGACGAAAAAAGCGCCCAGCCGGCGCGCCGCGAGCGTCATGACCGCCAGAACAATCTCGTCCACCTTCGTCGAGGGCGTGGTCTGCAGCAGGGCGCGCAGCGGGTTGACGCCCACCGCCGCAAGCGCCCGCCGGATGGTGCTCTGGAAGATGACGACGATGGCAAAAGGTAAGATGGGGAGAAGATATTTCAGAATGCGGCTGGTGGCCAGAAATCCAAGCTGCTCCGCGCCTACGTAAAGGAGCGCCAGCACGACGATGCCCCAGAGCATCGGGAGCGCCCGCGTGCCGCGCGCGAAGCGGTACACCTGGTAAAGGATGAACGCCACGAGCAGGATGTCGAACGCATCGATCAGGGTGAAGGTTCGGAGGGCGTCAGCAAACATGGAGGGCCTGGGCCTCTCCCTCGTCCTCGCCCGGGACAAGTCCCGTGGGGGCGGCCCCTGCGACGGCTTGCAGGGCGTCGAGAACGCGCCGCGCCGCACGCACGTCGTGGGTGCGGAAGATGCGCACCCCCTTGAGGTACGCGAGCGCCTGGGCCGCGAGCCCGCCTTCGAGCCGCTTCTCGACGGGAAGTTTCAAAATTTTTCCCAGGAACGATTTCCGTGACACGCCCACCATGAGCGGCCGCCCCAGCGAGCGGAACGCCTGCGCGTGGTTGAGAAGAACGAGGTTGTGCTCGACGGTCTTTCCGAAACCGATTCCCGGGTCCAACACGACGCGCTCGCGCGCCACGCCGGCCCGCTCGGCGGCCTCGATGCGCTCGCGGAAAAACTCCGCGACGTCGAAGAGCACGTCATCGTAAGAGGGATTCTCCTGCATCGTCTCGGGCGTCCCCTGCATGTGCATCAGGATGACGGGGGCCTTTGCCCCGGCGGCGAGCGGAAGCATCTCCCCGTCGGACCGGCCGGCGCTCACGTCGTTCAGGACGTCGGCCCCGCCCTCGATCGCCGCGCGCGCCACGGCGGCCTTTCGCGTGTCCACCGAAAGAAGGACGGGAGAGCGCTTGCGGACCGCTTCGACGACGGGCACGACGCGGCGCAGCTCTTCGTCCTCGGGTACAGCCGAAGCGCCGGGCCGCGTCGACTCGCCCCCCACGTCAATCATGTCCGCGCCCTCTTCGGCCATCTCGAGCGCCCGCTCCACGGCGGCCTCGACGTTTGGGAGGCGCCCGCCGTCCGAAAACGAGTCGGGCGTGACGTTCAGGACACCCGCGACGAGGGGGCGGTCGCCGAGGGGAACCTTGCGACCGTCGGCGAGGGGAAGGTGCGGCGCAGAGCGTGAAAAATTCTCCAGGGCCTCGCGCACCTGCCTGCCGACCGCGGGCAGCCCGAACGGCTGCTCCTGCAATTTCTCCGCCAGGGCCTCGACGGCGCGGCGGGTCGCGCCGAACACCACGTCCCCCCGGCCTTCCCGAAACAGGCTCACGTCCATCGAGACGGCGGCGTCGTGCCCCAGCGAGAGAAGCTCCTGCTTGAGCACGTTGGCCGCGCGGTGTTCGAGGTTTCTGATCTTGACGAGGAAAAACGAGAACTTGGGCACCATGTACTCGAAGCCGCCGGCGTGCACCTTGGCCGCCTTCATGAGCGCCACCACGTCGCGGGCGGCACCGGCCGAATCGAGAATGAGCACAGAGGGCATCGAGGCTCCTTGGCTTCCATTATAGGGAGGGAGCCGGACGGGTGTCAATGCGCGGCCTGACGAGCCGGGCGGGGGAACTTGCGGTATAATGCGCGAAGCCATGGCCTATTCTGAGGAGAAGAAAAAAACTCTTACCCTCGACGCGGTGCGGCACATCCTGGGGCGCACGCCGTCCAGCCCTTTGGCGGGATGGCCGAAGAAGGCCCTTCGCGTCGCGGACGTGGCGGTGCTTTTCGGCCGTCTCACGGACGAGGAGCGGCTTCGGATTTTTTCCCTCGTCTGCGAAAGCGACACAGAGCTTGCGGCCGAGCTCCTGAGCTACCTGAGCCGCGAGGTTGAGCGCGACCTGCTGGAAAACATCCCCCCGGAAAAAATCGCGGTGCTCGTGGACGCCCTCTCGGACGACGACGCCGCGTCCCTTTTTTCCATCCTTCCGGAAGAGCGATCGCGCGAGATTTTTTTGCTTCTCTCGCTCGCGCAGGCCCGGCGCATCAAGCGCCTCCTGCGCTATCCGCCCGATTCGGCGGGGCGGCGCATGATTTCCGAGTTCGTCGTCCTTCCCCCCGAAACGCTCGCCCGCAACGCCATCGAGCACCTGCGCGGCCTCAAGGAGGAGGAAGAGATGGTGTACTACCTCTACGTCGCCGACGAGAACCGCCGGCTCCGGGGCGTGCTCTCGATGCGGGGGCTTCTGCTTGCGGACCCGAACGCCCGCCTCGGAGACATCATGTCCGCGGACGTCATCAAGGTCGGCGCGCACGATGACCAGGAGAAGGCGGCGCAGCTCGTCACCCAGTACGGCCTCATGGCGATTCCCGTCGTGGACCGCGAAGACACGCTGCTCGGCGTCATCACCGGGGACGACATCATGGACGTCGTGGAGGAGGAGGCTACCGAGGACATCATGCGCATGGCCGGCACGTCGGAGGACGTGCTCCTCACGAGCTCCACGGCCGCGAGCCTCCGCCACCGGCTGCCGTGGCTCATGGCGACGTTCGCGGGAGGGATTGTGGTTTCCTTTCTGATAGGCCGCTTCGAGAGCGTCATCGAGCAAGTCGCCATCGCCGCCGCCTTCATCCCGATTATCGCAGGCATGGGCGGCAGCGTGGGCATGCAGTCGGCCACCATCGTGGTGCGCGGCCTCGCGCTCGGCCATGTTTCGGCCGTGCGCCTGGGGCGCGTCCTCTGGCGCGAGCTGCGCGTGACCGGCGTCATGGGAGTCCTCTACGGCGCGCTTCTTGGAGCGTTCACCTATTTCTTCCAGTCACCGCACTCGCTTTTGGGCGCCGTGGTGGGGGCGGCGCTCTGCGTTTCCGTGCTCCTCGCCGGCCTCCTGGGAGCGGCTTTCCCCCTGCTGTTCCACCGCCTCGGCGCGGACCCCGCCGTCGCAACGGGACCTTTTGTGATGACGGTGGTGGATTTTTCGAGCATCGCGGCCTATTTCGTGCTCCTGGGTGCATTTCTCATCTCACCCATCGCATAGGGGCTGTTTTCTGCGCAATTCCTATACCTTCGCCGCCCGCGGCGATGTGTTATGATGAGTTCGGCATGCTCCTTCGCTCCCCCCGGCTTACCTTTGCGCTGATCGTGGCAATCGCGGCCCTCGTCGGCGTGGCACTCTACGTGGGACGGCCGCGCCTTCCCGACGTGCCCGAGCACCCGTATCTCGATGCTGTCCCGCAGGACGTGGGCGAGGTGAAGCTCGAGGGGCCGCTCGAAAACCACACCGACCGCGCCGTCCTGCATGTGGCGATGCCCGTGCCCCATGAGCTCGAAATCATCGAGCCGCTCGATGAATGCCCGCGCAAAGAGCTGTGGCTTTTCTGGAAGCGGCGGCGCTTGGGCGTCGGACTTCGGCTGGAAGAGACGCTCAGCTACGAGACGTTCGACGCGGCGCTCGCGGCCGTGCCCGCCGCAACGCCGCCCACGCGCAAAGAACTCGCTCTCTTGATCCTCAAGGCCATGTGCCTTCCCCGCACCGGCGACTCGCTCACCATTCGGCGTTTCTCGCTCTATGGGTTGAAGGGGTTTCAACTCGAGCCCGACGACCCCATCGAGTCCCGCAGGGGCCGCACCACGACGTACTATCTCTTTCCCGAAGGGCCCGACCCGGCACTTCAGGTAGACGTGGTGGAGCGGCGGCGCACCCTCGAGCGGACCGAAGAAAGCCTCCACGCCGTGGTCGCGGGCATGTCGTACCCCGCCGTCGGGGGAGATGAGACCTCGCGCTTAAGGCACGCCATCTATGCCAGCGAGCACGGCCAGCGCGACGTCGCCATGTTCGAAGCGGTGGCCCTCACGTGCGGCGTCCACCGCCGCGAAGGGCTGTCTCTCACGGCGCGCATGGCCATCACCCTTCACAAGTTTGAAATCGGACGCGAGGCCATCCGCGCCATGATGCGCCTTTATCCGGGAAGCCCCGAGGCCGATAACCTTATGGGCTCCCTCCACGACTTGGAGCAGGAAGTCACGGAAAAGCGCGCGCGCGGCGGGGAACCCGAACCGACCCCAAAGAAGCCATCGCCGTCCCTCCCCTGGGTTTTCGACACGGAGAAGCCTCGCGAAGAAAATCCCGAGCCTTAGCGCATACCCTTTGGAGCAATATGGCGACGGGCGTCGGAAAACATCTTCGTAGCTGGGTGAGGAGCTCGAAGTGCCCCGCCGCGCTGGCCCTGGTTATATTAACAGCGTTCGCCTGGACCATGTTCTGGAAAGCCGACAACCCGCTTCGCACGTACGGTGATCCCTATTCGGACTGGAGCATTCTCCAAGCCGGCACGTTCTTCGCAAAGGAGGGCTTCGTCGAAAACTATTTCCTGCCGAAGCGAAACTCGATTCCTCCCGTCTACTACACACATTATCCGCCTCTGCCCGATTTGCTCAACGGCGTCGTGCAGCGACTGGGTTTCGACCGCATGCGCCACTTCCGGTTTCTCCCCATCATGGCCTCCCTGCTGGGCCTTGCATTTTGGTGGGTGTTCCTTGCGCGCGCCATCTCTGCGTGGATCGCCACGATTTCGCTCTTTGCCATGGCGTTTTCGCCCATGTTCTACCGGTTCGCCGATTCCCTTCATGAGCATTCTTACAGCATATTCTTTCTCTTTGCCTCTTTTTACTTTTGGAGAGAATTCTGCGAGAGCCGAGGAAGAGATGCTTTCTTTTACGGCTTGCTGGCCTGGAGCATGGCGTTCCTGCAAAGCCTTGCCTCCTTTGAATACATTCTCCTTACGCATGTTTTCTTTTTTGGTTATGCTTGGCTTATCTCGGGAGAGCGCATAGGCCGCTGGCCGTGGATTATGGTTTCTGCGCCGACGGCGGGATTTGCCCTGCACGTTCTTCAAAACGCATGGCAGATGGGCGGCCTGCAGGCCGCTGTGTGGGACTTGACCGACGCATTTCTTTACAGAACCTTTAGCATAGGCTCTCAGTCCGCTCTTCCGCTTCCGTCCCTGGCAGCCTACCTCGAGGTCACGAACCAGCGGCTGGAAAGTGTCCTGCCGGACCCGGTGCGGGTGCTTGGATTGCTGGCGCTGGGACTGCTGTGGTTTTACGGGGAACGCTTTCAAAAATTTCCTGAATCGGCCATGGCGCGCACGAGCTTACGCATGGTGCTGGTGTTGGGAGCAGGGGGAATATCCTGGTGGATAACCTTTCCCCAGCATACGTGGATTCATGCCGCGGTCGCTCGCCACATCGCACCGGCGGTGGTCTTGCTGCTGGCCTCGGGAATCGTGGTCGCAGTACGGGTCGCCTGGAGGATTCGGCGGATGAACCGCGCCGTGGCGCTAACCCTCTGGGTATTTTCGGCTGGGATGGCCGGCTTCATGGTTTATCCAACGACGCTTTCCCTTCGCTTATGGAATCCCAATTCCCACTTCCACCATGCGCAGGCTTGCTCGCTCGACCGGCTGCTTCCGAAGAAGGCTGCGATCATCACCCCGCAGTTCCCGCAGGGGTTGGCCACTCCGCCTATTATGTATTACACCAATCGCCCCTACATAATGATCGCGCCGACGACGTCGCTGGAAATTATGGGAGCTGTGTGCGCCGTGCAGGCCGTGGATTCGACCCGGCCCTGCTTCTATATGCATATCGTGAAACTGGAAGACTCGCCGCTCTGCCGCTTCCTTATGCAATACGGGGTTGAAACATACCATTATGAGGAAAACAAGATTGTGATTGAGGTGTACGAGTTGAATGTGCCGGCCATTCTGGAGCTTCTGGAGCGTCAATCGGCCGGACGAGCTTCTGCGGCACCCAAGAGCAAGGGAGAACTCCCATGACCATCCGCCTCATGAAGGCGCTCGACCATGCCCTCGGCCTTCCGCTTTGCACCGCCTTGGCGGTGGTCGCAACGGTTGAGAAAAGGCTTCGCAGGGCGCCTCTGCCTGGAAGTGGCTGGGCGCCACGGCGCGTCGTGGTCCAGAAGTTCTTCGGCCTGGGTTCCCTTGCGCTCATGATGCCCCTCCTGCGCGCCCTCCGGGAACGCTACCCTGAATGCGAGATCGAGCTGGTCACGTTCGAATCGAACGTGCCGCTGCTTCGGCGCTTCGAGATAACCAAGACCACCGGCATTTCCCCCGACCGCCCCGCTCGGTTCGTCGCCCAGACCCTCTGCTGCCTTCTCCGAAGAATCATGCGCCCTGCGGACGTTGTCGTGGACCTTGAATTCTTAAGCAAGTACTCGACCATGATGGCCTTCTTCGCCTCCCGGAAGAGGCGAATCGGCTTCGACCTTGCGTCGTTCTGGCGGCGGGGCATTCTGACGGACATCATCTACTTTAACTGCGCTAGGCACATTCAGGATATCTACGGCATGGTGGCCTCCTCGCTCGACGCCCAGGCGTTTTACCGTCCCGACGAGTCTCCCGCAGCGTCTCCCCGCCGGGAGGCGCACGAAAGGGTTCGTGCGATGTTCGAGGAATGGAGCGGGGGAGACGGCGAAGCCCGCTGGCTTGCCGTGAATGTTCACGCGGGCGAAATGGTGCTTGCACGGAGATGGTCCCTGGAAAAATTTGCGCGGGTGGTCGAGCGGGCGGTGCGGGAGTTGGGAGCATATATCGTATTTACCGGCTCGGCTCAGGAGCGCCCTCGCTCCGAGCGGTGCATCGCCATGCTTGCTCCGGACGTCCGCACCCAAGCCTTTAACGCCGCCGGTGCCACCACGCTGGACGAACTCCTCGAGTTGCTGCGATGCGTGCGGGTTCTCCTTACGAACGACAGCGGACCCCTTCACCTGGCCGCCGTAATAGGAACGCCCACGGTATCTATTTGGGGCCCGGTAAATCCCGGCCTGTACGCTCCCCGCGGGCCCGAGCATCACACGGTCTATCTCCACTATCCCTGTTCTCCCTGCATGTACATTTACCGTACGGAGGCGGGTCGCTACTGCAACTTCGAGCATCCGTGCATGGAAACCCTGGGCGAGGACATCGTCTTTGAAGCCCTGCAGCGGGCATGGCAAGGGGCAGACGCTTAATGGAATGCCCCGTCTGCTCCTTTCCCGGTGTGGGGGCGCGGAGACAGGTTCGGCCTTGGGCGCGGGTGGGGCGCGCGCCCTACGGACGCTGCGGTGCCTGCGGCCTTGTGTTTAGAGAAACCCTCCGCGAGGAAACGTCCCTCTATCCTGACTCTTACCACGCCGAACGCGGCCACGTCCTTCATCCGGCTATCGAGCGTTGCAAACGGCTCGGCTTTGCAAAATTCTACGAACAACTCCCCCGGCCGTCGCGTTCCTCGCCGCGCCTTCTGGAGGTAGGGTGCGGAACGGGGCTCGGGCTTGAGGCAGCCGCAGCGCTGGGCTGGCGCGTAGAGGGCATCGAGCCCGTGGCCCCGGCCGCCCGGGAAGCGCAGCGAAGGGTTCCGGAAGCCCGGGTCTGGCATGCCGGGTGGGGCGAGGAAGAAGCGCCGCCCGAGGCGGCGTTCGACGCCATCGCGCTTTTCGATGTTTTGGAGCACTTTCCCCGCCCGCACGAGGCGATGAGCCTTTTGGCGGAGCGTCTCCGCCCCTCGGGCTGCCTGCTCATCGTCACGCCGAACGCGGCTTCCCTCTCCTGCCGTTTGCTTCGCGGGCGGTGGCCCCATCTGCTCCTCGAGCATGCCTGCCTCTATACGCCGCGCGCCCTCCGAAAGCTTTGCGCCGCCCACGGCCTCCGGCTTGTTTCAAGACGTTTCGCCTGGAAGCACGTGTGCCTCGACATGCTGCTTCGGCACTGGGAAATTTATCCCCACGTGGTCGGAGGGGCGTGGCTCAGGCCCATAGCGGAACGAGCACCGGCCCGGCTGCGCAGCCGGCCCTTTCGATGGAACATCGGAGAAATGTTGTGCCTTGCGCAAAAGAACGAGGCCCAAACCGAAGCCACCGGGGTGTGAACGCGCCTCCACAGTATTTCACCGGATTTGCAGGAGCGGAGCTTTTTGTGGTATAAGAGGTTTTTATGAACCAAGAGACCTTCCACAAGATCCTCAGCGCGATGATGGAGCGCAACGTCTCGGACGTTCATCTCCAGGTAGGCTACCCGCCGCTCTTCCGTCTGCACGGCGAGCTGGTGGAGGTCAAATACAAGGCGCTCGAGCCCAAGGAGACCATCGAGATTGCCACGCTCATCGTGGCGCAGCGGAACCTCGAAGTGGATTTCGCCAAGTTCGAGGAAATCGACACCTCCTACGGGGCGCCCGAGATCGGCCGCTTCCGCGCCAACATCTTCAAGCAGCGCGGCACCGTGAGCATCGTGATGCGCGCCATCCCCATCAAGATTCGCAGCTTCGACGAGCTCAACCTGCCGTCCGTGCTCAAGAGCATCTCGAACCTGCGGCGCGGCCTGGTCCTCGTCACCGGCGCCACGGGCATGGGCAAGTCCACCACGCTCGCGGCCGTCATCGACCACATCAACAAGCACCGCCGCGCCCACGTCCTCACCATCGAGGACCCCATCGAATTTCTCTTCCAGCACGAGATGAGCGTCATCTCGCAGCGCGAGATCGGCTACGACACCAAGGACTTCAGCGTGGCCGTGCGCGCCTCGCTCCGCCAGGATCCCGACGTCGTCATGGTGGGCGAGATGCGCGACTCCACGACGGCCGACACCGTCTTGAGGGCGGCCGAGACGGGGCACCTGGTGCTGAGCACGCTCCACACGCCCGACGTGATGAAGAGCATTAATCGCTTCCTTGGCTTCTTTCCCATGGAGGAGCGGGAAGGCGTCCGCGTTCGCCTCGCGGACAACCTGATGGCCGTGGTCTCGCTCCGGCTTTTGATGGCGAAGAGCGGCACGGGGCTCATTCCCGCGGTCGAGGTTCTGCGCACCAACAAAACCGTGCAGGAGCATCTCAAGGACTCCGAGAAAATGAAAACCCTTCACGAATACATGGCCAAGAGCACGGAACTCGGCATGCAGACCTTCGACCAGCACCTTTTGCAGCTCTACAAGGAGGACAAGGTGGCGCTTCCCATCGCCAAGGCCCACGCGACGAGCCCCGAGCAGTTCGAGCGCATGGTGATGGTGGAGTAGGGCGTCCTCCGCTCCCGCGCAGTTTTTCCGAAGGAGCTTCCCCCTTGCCCCCTCCGTGTGTCGCGCACGAGGTATGAATGCCGCGTAGCGTCTCAAGGAATTCGATAATTTCCGTCCTGCGCGCCCTAGGGCGCACGTACGATTGGACGGCGCTCGACCGGCTGAGCGAGGAAGAGCGCAACCCGTTCCACGCGCTCATTGGCACCATCCTTTCGCAGCGCACGCGCGACGAGATTACCGACGAGGCGGCGCGGCGGCTCTTCGCCCGGTTCCGTACGCCCGAAGAGCTGGCGCGGGCCCGGAAATCGGAAATTCTTCCGCTCATCCGGGCGTGCGGTTTCTATCGCGTCAAGACCGACACCATCCGCAGGGTGGCGCGCCTGCTGATCGAGCGCCACGGAGGGCGCGTGCCGGAGACGATGGATGAGCTCACGGCGCTTCCAGGCGTCGGACGCAAGACGGCAGGATGCGTGCTGGTGTACGGCTTCGCGAAGGACGCCATCCCCGTAGACACCCACGTGCACCGCATCTCGAACCGCCTCGGCTGGGTGCGCACGAAAACGCCCGAGGAGACGGAAATCGCGCTCCAGAAAATCGTGCCCCGACGCTACTGGCGGCGCGTGAACGACCTCCTCGTAAGTCACGGACGCACGGTGTGCCGGCCCATCGGCCCGCGCTGCGGCTCGTGCTCCGCCGAGCGCTGGTGCGCGAAGGCGGGCGTCGGCAACTAGCTGCCTTCCGCTGAGGCCTTCGGATCGACGACGCGCCCCATGAAGAGAATCGCGTTCGTTCCGTTGTCCCGGATGAAGAACAGGAACGGATGGTCGGCGCGAAACACGGGGGTGGACGGTTTGAAGGTACCCCCAACCACCCTTGCCATGACGACCGCCGTCGCCGCGGCGGCCTCCGTGCCCTCCTCGTTCACGTCCACGAACGCCTTGTGAATGACTTCCGAGATGGCTAATTTCTCCTCCGTTGTGATGCCGGAAAAATCCGCCCTGCTCGGCTCGACGGTCTGAAACGCATACGTCATTCCCATCTCCTGAAGAATCTTACCCAGGAGGAATCGTTCCGTGAGTTTGAACTTCGGCAGGTAAACTTTAACCTTTTCGTTTCGCAGCCGGTTGATCCACCTTTCGAGCTTCTCCGCGTTGACGGAGTCCTCAAGCGCGCCGAGGCTGCTCTCGTCTTTCGGAAGCACCACCAGCATCGAGAGGCGTTCCGGACTCCGCTCGGAGGCGGCGCCGGAATCCGGCGTCCCGTAGGGCATCTCAAGCACCTGAACGGCTCCATCTTCCGTGTACCCAAACCGGCCGGTCTGGTGCATCATGGGAACCTCGCGCTCCCCGGTGGGGCTGTGGAAGGGGGCGGGGCGGGTGGAGGCCTCATCGAAGGTGCGGGCCCATTTGCCCTTGAAGTAGATTGCGTTCGTCAGCACGAGGCGCGTGAGCTTCTTCAATATGCCGCGAGGGATGAGATTTTTGATTTTTTCGAAAGTTTTTTCCTCAACCCACGCGTTGATCGTCCTTCGCGCCCCTTCGGTGTCCTTCTTGAAATCGAGCTCGCGGAGGTCCCCATCATAAGACGTTTTTATTAGCTCGAGGTATTCCGGTCGAAAGCCCAGCCCCCGCTGGCCCCACAAGGCGTTTGCGACGTGGAGGGCGCAGTCGGTCTCCTCGCCGCGGGCGTGAAGCTCCGAGACCAGCGCCCCCAGTTTCGAGTGGACGCCCTCGTCGGCCGGCGGAAGCCGAAGCACGGCGGCCATCTGGGCGGCGGTGTCGCCCCGCGCGCCGGCGTAGGTCATGGCGAGCGCGCTCGAGATGCTGAAAGGAGAGAAGAAAAGATTTCCCTCCTCGGCACGCAGTTCGGCGTGAAGATCGAACGCAAACCCGTTCAACCGGGCTGCGACGCCTTCTTTCGAGACAGGCTCGGGCTTTCCCGTGCGACTCTCCGGAGCGGCCGTCCGGTTTTCCGAAACGGGGCCTTTCTCATGGTGTTCTTCTCCGGACACGTATCCCGGGAGCCCCATCAAAATCCCGATCGCCGCTGCGCCCGTGATGATGCCCGCCCACTGCGACTTCGTTACAACGTTACGTCGTTCCATAGCGTTCTCCTTAAAGAAAGGGGTTCTCACGATTGTACACCCTTGTTACGCCTGAGGGGAGGAAGCGTTTACGGGAAATTGTCGGAAGCGGACCCTGACGGCGCAAGCGGCACTCCGCAGCCTCGGCGCTTCACCTTTCCGTGATGCCGTGCGGCCGCCATGTGCTATGCTGTCCCGATGCTCGGGAATCCTCTCCATCGGGCGCTCGGGGTCTCCTTCGCCGCGCACGCGGTGCTCGTGGCGGCGCTTTCTTTCACGTGGGAGAAGCCGCGCCCCAAACTGCTTCCCCCCATCCGCGCCTACCGCATCAGCCTGGCGTCCCTTCGCGGCCCTTCGGATTTGCCGGCTGCGATCCCTCGAAAGAGCGTGTCGGTCAAAAAGAAAATTCCTCCGAAGGCCGCGCCGGAGAAAAAAGCGGAGAAAAAACAGGAAAAACCCAAGCCCGCCGTCCGCGAACCGAAGAAGGCGCCTTCCCCGAAGCTCGGCATCCAGGGCGCGGGCGCGGGGCCGGGCGGGGGCGTGAGCCGGCTCGACGCGAAGGATTTCACCTACCTCTGGTACCTGGACACCATCCAGCGAAAGATTGCGCAGACCTGGTACAAGCCGGGGACGGCCGGCGTCTCGGCCGACGCCGTCGTCTACTTTCGAATCGGGCGCGGCGGGCGCATCACGGGCGTGGAGCTCGCGCAGTCGAGCGGCTCGACGGCCTACGACCACGCGGCGCTCCGCGCCGTGCTGGGCGCCTCCCCCATGCCGCCCCTTCCCAAGCGCTTCCCGGGAGAGTCCCTGGGCGTCCATTTTACGTTCCTGAGGGAAGCGAAGTAGGAAAATTCCCCCGCGGGCACCCCACCCTGCCCTACCGGAGAGTGTTGGGATGGCTTAATAATAAATTTACACAATTTCCCCTACGCTGCCCGGCTTGACCGGCAGCTTGCGTTCTTGATTTGCTTGAGGTAGACTCGCTGAAGATAATTACTGCTTGTATTCACTTTGCTTTCCGTTTCAGCGTGTTCCGGCGTTTCGGAATTCGGGAAGCGGGAATAAAAAGGTAGAATCCTATGCAGAAAAAAAGCATGTATATTCTGTCGCTCCATGCCGCGAAGCAAAGCGGGAGTTTCTCGGAGCGCCTGCGCGTGCCGCACGAGGACCTTTCCAAAGAAGGACAGGCGGTCGTTGCCAAGGGTCTCGACGCGGACTACACCGTGCGCCACGTGGGCGGCGAGCGCTTTTACCTCGAAGGCGAGCTTCGAGGGAAAACCCGTAGCGCATGCGCACGATGCCTGGCGGCCATGGAGCATGAGGTGGCGCATCGGCTCGGGACGCTCCTTCTCCCCGACTGCCCGGGCGAGGATCCAGGTGAAACGGAAAGGAATCCCGAGGAGGACATTGCCCTGCGCTACGATTCCAACATGGAGGTGGCCCTCCTGCCGTTCTTGGAAGAGGAAATTTTTTTGCATTATCCCCTGAAACCCCTGTGTCGGGAAGACTGCCGCGGCCTTTGTCCGCGGTGCGGTGCGAATCGAAACGAGACGCGCTGCGCGCATGAGGGGGAAGAGGACGCCCCGTTCGACCCGCGCCTTCTGCCCCTGCGCATGCTCCGCCCGCGTCTGGCTCGGAAACACTCGCCGTGAAGCTCCATGACGAGGGGACGCGCCGCCAGTCTTTCCACCCGGCTCCTTAATCCGGAAATTCTCTAATCCCATGGCAAATCCCCGTCGGAAATTTTCTAAACAGCGCAAGCGAAAACGCCAGGGTCAGCAGCGTCTTGTGGCTCCGCGCCTGACGGCGTGCCCGCAGTGCATGGAGCCGAAGCTTCCGCATCGCGTGTGTCCGAAGTGCGGTTACTACGCTGGGACGTCGGTTCTGCCCTCCAAGGAAGAGTAAATTCTTGGCTCGATTGATTTGCTTGGGAAGAGGAGCGCCATGATTCGCGTAGCCCTTGATGCGGTGGGCGGAGACCGCGGCGTAGAGCCCAACGTGAGGGGTGCGTCGCATGCGCTCCGGGAGTGGCCGGACCTCGCGGTGCTCTTCGTGGGGCCGCGAAGCGAAGTCGAGCGGGCGCTTTCCCGCGCGGAGACGGACCGGAATCGAATCGAATTGGTGGAGGCGTCCGAGGTTGTTTCGATGGCCGACCCGGCCACGGCTCCCCTGCGCCAGAAGCCCAACTCCTCGATTCGCGTGGCCGCGAACCTCGTGCGCGAAGGCAAGGCCGACGCCCTCGTGAGCGCGGGGAACACGGGCGCCGCGATGGCGGCGGCCAAGGTGGTCATGGGGACCATCGAAGGCGTGGACCGGCCCGCCCTCGCCTGGTCTCTTCCGACACGCTCGGGGCTGACCGTCCTGACGGACGTGGGCGCTAACGTGGACTGCAAGGCGCACCACCTGCTGCAGTTTGCGGTCATGGGCTCCCTCTACGCCCGCATCTTGGGAAGCGACAACCCCCGAATCGCGCTCCTGAGCATCGGGGAAGAGGAGAGCAAGGGGGACGACCTGATTCGCACCGTTCACAAGGTGCTCAAGGGAACCAGCCTCAACTTCGTGGGCAACATCGACGGAAAAGATCTTTTCAGCGGCAAGGCCGACGTCATCGTCTGCGACGGCGTTCTGGGAAACGTCGTCTTGAAGACGTGCGAAAGCCTGGTCGAGACGTTGGAGGGCATCATGCGCTCCGAATTCTCCGCGAGCCTGTGGACGCGATTGGGATATCTCCTGTCCCGCCCCGTACTTTCACGGATACGCAAGCGCCTGGATTACACCGAGTACGGCGGCGTTCCGCTCCTGGGAATCCGGGGCACGACGGTCGTCTGCCACGGCCGCTCGAACGCCCGCGCCATCCAGAGCGCCCTCGGGGCCGCCATCGAGTGCGAGCGCCGCAAGGTAAACGACCGCATCCTCGCCGAAGTCGCCCGACTCGCGGAAACGGAAGCGGACTATTTCCCGACGCCGGTAAAAAAGGCCATCCAGCCATGACGCGGCGCCGCGCGGGAATCGTGGGGACAGGTTCCGCCCTGCCCCCGACCGTTCTGACGAACGCCTATTTCGAAAGCCTGCCCGAGCTGCGCACGAGCGATCAATGGATTATCGAGCACACGGGCATACGCGAGCGCCGCAAGGCAGCCCCGGGGGAGGGACTCTCCCTTTACGCCACGGAGGCCGCAAAGCGGGCGCTTGAGATGGCGAACCTTGCCGCCGAAGAGCTTGACCTCATCATCTGCGGCACGTTCACGCCGGATGTGCCCATTCCGGGAAGCTCCAACCTTATCCAGGCCAACCTCGCCGCCAAGCGCGCCGCGGCCTTCGACCTTCAGGCCGCGTGCTCGGGTTTCGTCTATGCGGCCGTCGTGGCGCAGCAGTTCATCGAGACGGGAAAGTACCGAAGAGTGCTGGCGGTGGGGGCCGACCTGCTCTCGCGCGTGACCGATTTCACGGACCGCACGACGTGCATCCTTTTCGGCGACGGCGCGGGCGCCGTCGTCATGCGGGACGTGGAGCCGGAGTTCGGCATTCTGGCGTCAAACATTCATAGCGACGGCGCACAGGGCCAATTTTTAACCGTTCCCGCGGGCGGCTCGCTCCTCCCTGCCTCGCACGAGACCGTCGAGCAGCGTCTGCATTTCGTCCGGATGGAGGGGAAGGCGACTTTCAAGATCGCCGTGCGCAGCATGGAGCGTTCCGCCGAGGATGCGCTCAGGCAAGCCGGCTACGGGGTCGAGGACGTTAAGCTCTTCATCGCCCACCAGGCCAACAAGCGCATCTCGGATGCCGTGGTCGATCGCCTGGGCCTTTCTCCCGACCGGGTCTACGAAAACATAGAGCGAGTCGGGAACACCTCGGCCGGCTCCATTCCCATCGCGCTCGACGAGGCCGTGCGCCAAGGCCGCGTCCGGCAGGGCGACCTGGTGCTCTTGACGGCCTTCGGGGGCGGCCTCACGTGGGGCTCCGTCCTCCTGCGCTGGGCGATTAAATAAAGGGGGGGGCCAGCCGAAGACGCGGCCCTCGGAGTGCAGAAGCTTGTCCTGGCAGACAGGCCAGGGGTACGGAAGGTTCGGAAGGTGCCGACAGCACGTCACGCACTTCCCGCACCTTCTGCACCTCCCGCACTTTCTGCACGTTCGTCGAATGCGGCAGCCTCAAAACTATTTTGCGCTCCGATTAGTACGGTGAAACGGCACTAGACATCGGGCGTTTTCAGGAAAAGATTGTCGATGAGACGCGTCGAGCCCACGAAGGCCGCCACGCTCGCGAGCGCCTCGTGGTCGACGTGCTCGAGGGCCTCGAGCGTCCGAGGGTGGGAGATTTCGGCGTAGTCTACGCGCGTGTGCAGCGCGGCTTCCATGACCTCGCGCATCTTGTCCCGCAGCACCGATGCCTCCCGCTCGCCCTCATGGAAAAGCTCCTCGGCGGCCTGAAGGGCGCGGTAGAGCGATGTGGCGCTCTGGCGCTCCTCCTTCGAGAGATGCGTGTTCCGGGAGCCCATGGCGAGGCCGTCGGCCTCGCGCACGGTGGGGCAGACGACCATCTCGACGTCCATGTTGAGATCCCGCACCATGGTCTCGATGAGGACGGACTGCTGGGCGTCCTTGAACCCGAAGAACGCGAAGTGCGGCGCCACGATATGAAGAAACTTCATGACCACCGTCGCCACGCCGCGGAAGTGACCCGCGCGGTGCGCGCCGCAAAGCACCTTCGAGAGGCTGCTTACGT
Organism: Acidobacteriota bacterium; assembly: GCA_020349885.1. Classification (NCBI taxonomy): domain Bacteria; kingdom Pseudomonadati; phylum Acidobacteriota; species Acidobacteriota bacterium. The sequence continues at coordinate 1,720,705 of CP070701.1, read as the reverse complement.
TGACGTAAGCGTAAAAAGGCTGCGGGTACATTTCTTCCACCTCGGGCACAAAGAGGTAATCCACCCCCTCCTGCGAGGCGAGCTCTGCGTCGCGGACGATGTCGCGGGGATATTTCTCATAATCCTCGTCAGAGCCGAACTGGGTGGGATTGACGAGGATGCTCACGACCGTCACGTCGGCCATTTCGCGGCTCCTGCGCATGAGCGATAAATGCCCTTCATGAAAGCACCCCATGGTGGGCACGAGGCCGATGGTCTTTCCCTCGCGCCGCCCCTGGCGGGCGAGGCTTCGCATGCGGTTCAGCTTTCGGACGATTTCCATCGGCTCACCTTCCTATCTCTTCGTCTCCCGCCTGGCGGGAAAGCGCAGGGGGGCACCTTTTGGCGAGTGGTACGATTCGTCGTCCGAGGGAAACTTTCCCGCGCGCACGTCCTCGGCGTAGCGCTCGAGCGCCTCCTTCATCACGGAAAAACCTTTCAGGTAACGGCGGGCGAACTTGGGAGAATTCCCTTCGCACAGGCCGAGCACGTCGTGGAAAACAAGTATTTGCCCGCCGCAGCCGGGGCCGGCGCCGATGCCGATAGTGGGGATGGAGACGGCCCGTGTGATGTCGCAGGCAAGCTCGCGCGGCATCCCTTCCAGAACGAGCGAAAAAATTCCCGCCTCCTCAAGCGCGCGCGCGTCGTCGAGGAGCGCCTGCGCCTCCGGAGGCACTCTGCCCTGCACCTTGTAGCCGCCCATGCGGTGAAGCGACTGCGGCGTCAGGCCGATGTGCCCCATGACGGGCACCTCGGCGTCGAGGATGGCGCGTACCGCGGGCAGGCGTTTCCGGCCCCCCTCGATTTTCACGGCCTGGGCGCCGCCTTCCTTCACGAAGCGCCCGGCGTTCCGCACGGCCTCCTCGACGCTGGCGTGGTAGGACATGTAGGGCATGTCGGCCACCAGGAGCGCGCGCTTCGCGCCGCGCGCCACGGCGCGCATGTGGTGGAGCATCTCGTCCACGGTGACAGGCAGCGTGTTCTCGTAGCCGAGCACGACCATCGCGAGCGAGTCGCCCACCAGGATGATGTCCATTCCCGCCTCGTCGGCGAGGCGAGCGGAGGCGTAGTCGTAGGCCGTAAGGGCCGCGATGGGCCGCTCGGAGGTTTTCCGCTCGCGGATGCTTGACACGGTGACGCGCTGGCCTGCTCCGGCAGCCGCCGCGTCGCCTGAGTGTGCGTTCATCGTTCGATACTCCTTTCTCCCTGTCCCGATGCCCCGGGTGCGGGTATCGCGGATCAAGGGAACGGGTTTTCGGGGCTAAGCCGTGGACATGGCGGGCGCTACGCTCCACATGGCACGTAGTAGCGCGTGCCCCCGTCCATGACTTCAATTTGCTTCAACAAATCTTCGAGGTCTTCCTTTCGGTGCACGAAATCGATTTCCGACGTGTTCACCACCAGAAGCGGTGTCCGGTTGTAATTAAAGAAGTAATTGTTATAGGCGTCGTTCAGGGCCTTCAAATAGTCCTCCGAGATGCGCCGCTCGAACTCCCGGCCGCGCGCGCGAATGCGCTTCACGAGCACGGAGGTGTCGGCCTGAAGGTAGATGACCAAGTCGGGCCTAGGTACCTCCCGGCTCAAGATGGCGTAGAGGCGCTCGTAGAGCATCAGCTCGCTGTCCGAGAGGTTCACGTACGCGAAGATGCGGTCCTTGTCGAAGAGGTAGTCGGCGACCGTGAGGCGGTCGAAGAGGGGCTTCTGCCGGAGCTTTTGCTGCTGCTGGTAGCGGCTCAGGAGAAAGAAGAGCTGCGTCAGAAAAGCAGCCTCGGCCTCGCCTTCGTAGAAGCTCTCCAAAAAGGGATTGTTGTCCACCTCGTTAATTTTCTCCGCTCCCAGCCGCTCGACCATGAGGTTCACAAGCGCCGTTTTCCCGACGCCGACGGGCCCCTCGACGGCAATGTGATGAAAGCGCACGTTCATCGCTGGTGTTTCTCCCATCCACGCTGCGCGAAAGCGCCCCGCGTGGCTTTAGCCCTTTATGATAGCACGAAGCAAAGTCGAGCAAAAGAGAACTTTCCTAATCCCGACTCAGCAATCAAGGAAACGGCAGGCCGGGTACCGTCCCCGCCCACGCCGGAATGTCGTCTCCGCTCACGAAATCCCGTGGGTCCGGCACTTTGTGGCGAAAGTCTTCGCGCCGAGGCCGAGCGCCTTGGCGGCTCGCGCCGCGTCGCCGTCCGCCGCACGCAGGGCACGCACGATCTTCTCCTTCTCGACGGCGTTCTTTACGCGCTCGACCGCTTCCTTGAGCGCTCCCTCGAGGGGCGCCGAGGCGAGCCAGGACTTCTCGCCGAGAGACGAGGCGCTTTCGAGCATGAGGTGCGCGGGCTCGATGTGCTCCCCGTCGGCGAGGATCACGGCGCGCTCCACGGCGTTTTGAAGTTCTCTCACGTTCCCCGGCCAATCGTAGGCGAGAAGCACCTCCTCGGCGGCCCCGGACAGGGAAAGCCCCTTCTTTCCCGCCTGCCGCGCCGCGCGCTCCAGAAAATGCGCCGCAAGGAGCAAAATGTCGCCGCGCCGCTCGCGCAGAGGGGGAACGGTCAGGGGAAAAACGTTCAGGCGGTAGAAGAGGTCTTCGCGGAAGCGGCCGGCCTTGGTCTCCTCCTCGAGGTTTCGGTTCGTGGCCACCACGAGCCGGACGTTCACCTCGATGGAGGCGAGGCCGCCGATGCGCTCGAACGTTTTCTCCTGGATGACGCGCAACACCTTTCCCTGCAGATTGGGATGGAGCTCCGATATCTCGTCCATGAAGAGCGTGCCGCGGTGCGCGAGCTCGAACTTTCCGATGCGCGCCTCGTGCGCGCCAGTGTAGGAGCCTTTTTCGTGGCCGAAGAGCTCGTTCTCCAGAAGCGCGTCGGGAATGGCGGCGCAGTTGAGCGCGACGAAAGGCGCGTCCTTGCGCGCGCTCAGGGCATGGACGGCGTGAGCAAACAGCTCTTTCCCCGTGCCGCTTTCTCCCTGGAGGAGCACGGTGGCGTCCGTGGTCGCGGCCTTCTGGAGCGCCGCCGCCACCTCCTTGAGGCCCTCCGATTCGCCCACAATCCGCGGCAGGTCGTAGCGCTCGGCCATCTCCTCCTTCAAAAGAAGGTGCTCGTACAGGAGCGCCTGCTCGCGCATGGCGCGCCGGACGACGGCGAGGAGGCGCTCGATGTCCACGGGTTTTTCCAGGAAATCGACGGCGCCGCCCTTGACGGCGCGCACGGCGTCGCCCACCGTGCCGTAGGCCGTCATCACGACCACGGCCGAAGGGGGGTCTACGCCGCGCGCCGCCTCGAGCACTTCGAGGCCGTCCTTTTTGGGAAGCTTCAGATCGGTGAGCACGAGGCGGAAGCGGCGCGCCTTGAGGTGCTCGAGCGCCGCCGCCCCGTCGGCCGCCTCCTCGACGCTGTAGCCCTCGCCCCGCAGCGCCTCGACGAGCGCCTTGCGCAGGCTCGCCTTGTCCTCGACGATGAGAATGTCCATGGGCTAGCTCGATTGTAACATGCGCGGGGGCGCTACGCAGTCCGCCGGCGGCTCCTTTTGCCTCGCCCCCCGGAAACCGCTACATTAAGCAGCATGGAGGCCGCACAGGCGAAGACCCTTCCCGCGGAGCCGGGCGTCTATCTCTTCAAGGACGGCCGGGGAAAGATTCTCTACGTCGGCAAAGCCAAGAACCTGCGCGCCCGCGTCCGCTCGTACTTCACCGGGGGGGCGGCGTCGCCGCGCATCGAGAAGATGCTGCGCGGGGCGGCGGACGTGGAGTGCGTCGTGACGGACAGCGACGTCGAGGCCCTGGGGCTCGAAAACAACCTCATCAAGGAGCACCGCCCGCCCTACAACGTCCTCCTGCGCGACGATAAAACTTACCCTTACATCAAAATCACGACGGGCGAGGCGTTTCCCGAGGCGGTCATCACGCGCCGCGTCGAGCGGGACGGCCACGGCCACTTCGGCCCCTACATCCCGCCCGCCTCGGCCAAGCGGCTCCTGCGGTTCCTGCACACCCACTTCAAGATTCGCCAGTGCACCGGCGACATTTCCAAAAAACGCGCCCGGAGCTGCCTCTACTACCAGCTCCACCAGTGCGACGGCCCATGCTCGAAACTCATCCCGAAGCGGGCCTATCGCCGCCAGGTGGAGGACGCCGTCATGTTCCTGCGCGGGCGGCGCGGAGAGCTCGCGAAGGCGCTCCTTAGGCGCATGGGCGAGGCCTCCGCCGCCATGCGCTACGAGGAGGCGGCGAATTTGAGGGACCTCGTGCGGACGCTCGAAACCACGGCCCCCGGCGTCCAGAAGGCGGCGACGGCCACGGAGAAGGAGGCCGACGTGTTCGGCTTCGCCCGCGAGGCCCAGACTCGCCGTGGGCGGGGCCGCCGGGCGGCGCTCCACGTATTCGTCATCCGCGGGGGCGACATCGTCCACCACCGGCGTTTCGTCTGGAAAAGCCTCGACGGCGCGCCCGCACGGCCGGGAAGCGAGGCGGCTCTAGTCGAGACGGCGGTGTCCCAGTACTACAACCTGACCGACGACGTGCCGCGCGAGGTTCTTCTGCCGTGCCTTCCTCCGGCGCACGAGACCCTCGAGGCATGGCTTCGGGAGAAGCGAAGCCGCCTGCGGCCTAGGCGCACCGCCCTCCGCGTGCGCCTCGTCGTTCCCGAGCGCGGAGAAAAAAAGAAATTGCTTGTGCTCGCCGAGCGCAACGCGCGCCTCTGCCTCGAAGACCCGGCCGTCGCCCTGGCGCAGGAGACTCCTTCCGAGCCCTGGGCCGTGCTCGGGCTCGAAGCCGCGCCGCAGCGCGTCGACGCCTTCGACGTGTCGCACTGGCGGGGCGCCGAGACGGTGGCGTCCATGGTGGTCTGGAAAAACAAAAAGTTCGCCAAGGGCGAGTACCGGCGCTACGGCGTTCGGGAGGCCCCGGCGAGCGACGACCTCGCCGCGATGCGCGAGGTCATCGGCCGCCGCTTCCGCCGCGCCATCGAGGAAGCTTCCGAGATGCCCGACCTCGTGCTCGTGGACGGGGGCGCCGGTCAGGTGGGCGCGGCGCGCGAGGCTCTGAAAGAATTCCACCTCGACCGCCTGCCGCTCGTTGGGCTCGCGAAGCGGGAGGAGCTACTGTATTTTCCGGAGCGCAGGGAGCCGCTTCACCTGCCGCGCACCTCGCCCGTGCTGAGGACGCTTCAGCGGCTGAGGGACGAGGCGCACCGTTTCGCCGTTGCGTACCACCGCAAGCGCCGCGCGAAGCGCACGTTCCAGACGGCGCTCACGGAAATTCCCGGCATCGGCGAGAAGCGCGCCCGACGCCTCCTGAGAATCTTCGGCTCCGCCGAGGCCGTCGCCCGCGCCGAGGAAAGCGCGCTCACGCCGGTGCTCGGCAAGAAGCTGGCGAGGAGGATCAGGGAGGTTTTGAAATGAGGCCGCCGAAAAAGGCACTTTTTCGAGCCCGCGAGGCTTGCCCCGGCGGTCCCGGTCCCTGCCGTGCCGGACATGTGGCAAGATGCCCTCACTTGAGGTAAAATAGGCGCGAAAGTATGCGCATTTTTTGTTGCATTCTCGCCTTGGGCGTAACATGCACGGCGGCAAGCGCCGAAATCCCGCAGACGGGCGATGCGGCGCGCCTGGAAGGGCTTCTCGCCCGCGCGGCCGAGCAGTACGAGGCCCTCGCGCTGGAGGACGCAGCGGCCCTCTTGGGACAGATTCTCGACGACCCGTGGAGCAAGGCGTATCCCGAGGAGGCGCGCCCCATCCTCGTGCGCGCCCACGAGCTGCGGGGCGCGTGCTTCTACAACATGGGCCAATCGGAGCGGGCCGAGAAGGATTTCACCGCTTTGGCGGAGCTGGCGCCGGCCCATGTCTTCGACGCGGCGCTCCCTTCGCGCGCCGCCGACCTTTTCGAGGAAATTCGAAAGAACCGCGTCGCGCGCCTCACGGTACGGAGCGATCCGGCGGGAGCGGCGGTGTTTGTGGACGGCGTGCACGTTGGCGCGGCACCCCTCGAATCGGTGCCCGTTCTTTCGGGGCACCGCGTTGTGCGCATTGAGCTGGAGGGCTTCAAGGAGCACGAGGAGGCGCTTGAGCTCGAAATCGGCGAGCGCGCCGACCTCAAGCCCGTGCTCTCTCCCACGCACCGAAAAGCCCTGTTTCTGACCGCGCCCTCCGACGTCGAAATCCTGGTGGACGGAGAGCTCGCGGGGCGGACCGAAGGACACGCCGCGATGAAATTCGCGGAAGCGGCGGAGAAGCGCGGCATCGCCCTGGAAGAGCTGTCCGCCCCGTTCATCACGCCTCCCCTCACGGAAGGGAGGCACGCGGTGCGCTTCGAGCGACCGTGCTACGAGCCGGCGTCGCTCGACGTGGACATCTCGATCGACCCCGAAGCGCGCCTCGCGCCCGCGGAATTCGACCCCGTGGTGCTCAAGCGAAGCACCGCGGCGCTTGAAATCTCCTCGAAGCCCGAAGGGCTGGAAGTCGCCGTGGACGGCAGGACGCTCGGAAGGACGCCGTTTCGGGCGGAGGACATATGCAGCGGCGAGCGCCGGGTGCGCGTCCGCGACCCGGAGGTGGAAAGCGCGTGGTTTGAAACGGTCACCTTCGCCCGCGACTCGGTCGTGACGCTCGACGTGAGCCCGCGTCCAACGCTTGCTTTCCTAGGAATTTTCCGCGAGGGAACGCTTGAGCGGCAGGAGAAAAAGACAAAAACGCTCGCCAAGGAGCTGCGTGCACTCGGGCGTTACAACCTTCTGGACGTTCCCGGCGAATTCGTCCCCTGGGACAAGGAGAATCCCGAAACGTTCCTCGGACGCGCGATAGGGAAGTTTTCAGCAGCCGAGCTCGCCCTGACGGCGCTCGACCGGGGGCACGAGACCCGCTTTTTCATAGCCGCCGCTCCCAACGCACCGCCCGACGAGTTTCACTCGCGCAGAGCCCTCAAGGATGTGCTTAAAACCGACGTTTCCGTCTTCTCGGCATCGCTCGGAATGAGCGTCATGGACGTCCGCTTCGCCGAAGGGGTCTACGTCTATTACGTGGCGCCGAAGGGGCCGGCGGCAGAGGCCGGAATTGCCCCCGGCGGCGTGCTGCTGGCCGTCGACGGACGCTCCCTCGGTTCCGCGGAGGACTTCCACGCCGCGCTCGAAGCGCTCAAGCCGGGCGAGGAGGTTTCGCTCAGCATGGCGGGCCAAGAGGAGCCGCTGCCCCTGCGCCCCGTGGCCACGCCCACGCTTACAATTCTTTCCGAAACCCACGCGTCGCTCCACTCTTTCGTCTCCCATATGCGCTTCCTGGCGCGAACGGCGCGGGATCCGCTCGAGCGCGAGGTGGCGCTTTTGAACCTGGGCGCCGCTCTCTGCCGCCTCGATCGCCCCGACGAGGCCCTCGAGATTCTCTCCGAGGTGGAGATTCCCGACGCGGCGGACGGCACGAGGCGCGCGGGCATCGGGCACGGGACGCTCCAGTACCTTTTCGGTCTTGCCTACCTGAAGCGCGGCGACACGTCCTCTGCGCACGACGCCCTTCGCGCCGCCGCTTCAAGCGCTTCGACGCTCGAGAGCGACTTCGACCTGCCCGTCGCCTCCCTCGCCGAGCGCCTCCTGCGCCACCTGGAGCCGTAGGATCGCTCCATATTGAGCTATTTCGGCAAAATCCCGGTTTTTCCATTTTCGGCTTGACAAAGTCCCAAGCTTATGGATATACTGCGACCTGTTTTTCGTTGAAGGTATGTGGGAATACATAGCCCCTTCCGAGAGGATAATCTGATGCAGAAGCAACGGGTCTTCTGGTGTGTCTCGGTTTGGCTTGCGTTCTCGTGTATTTTGTGGGCGCGAGAGCCTTTCGAGGAGCGCCCCACGCCAAGCCTTTCCGGCGAAACCGGCCTCTATAAGGTGCTCCGCGCCGACACGCTGTGCGCTCGCCAGCTCACGGTGCAGGTTTCCCTGGAAAACTGGGACCGCGACCCGGGTGATATTTCCTACGACGAGTACGCCCTCTCGTTCGGCTACGGCCTCACGGACAAGCTGGAAGTGAGCCTCAGCCTCCGGGCCGTCGAGCTCGACATGCGCAACCCTACGCCGGAAACCGGTTCCCTTATACCCCCCTTCTTCCGGGGCAAATTCATCACGGAACCCGAGGAAAACGAAGGGACGGGCAATCCCCACATGGGCGTCAAATACAATTTCCTCCCCGAGCGAAAAGGGCGCATCGGCCTCGCCGTGCATGCCTACTTTGAGCTTCCTCGCGGCGACGAAGAACCGAACGCTTGCACCGACAACATAGACAACGACGGGGACGGCATGGTGGACGAATCCGATGAGTGCCTGGGCGGCTTCAAGGGCACGGGCAAGACCGAGTACGGCGGGACGCTCATCGCCACGAAAAAACTCGGCCTCCTGGAGGTATCCCTTAACGCAGGCTACGTCGCGTTTGACAAGACGAGCATCCCGAACCGCTATTCCATGAACGACTGGATTACCTACGGCCTAGGCCTGCGGGTGCCTATAAGGAAGCCTTTCCAGGTCCTCGGCGAGATATGGGGATATTCGCTCGCGGAGGACAAAAAAGTGACGCCCGAGATAGCGGCAAACCTGGAAACACTCCTTGCCCTGACCGCTGGCACCCTGAGTTCCGAGATAGGAAAAGAGATTCCGGACGACGACCGCATCTATTACCATCTGGGCGCCCAGTGGCAGTTCCGAAACGGCGTCACGCTGAGCTGCGCGGGGCGCTATACGAGCATGGACGACATTCTGGACGGTGCCACGATAGACGGCAGAATCAAGGATATTGAAGGCTGGGGCATAATCGCGAAAATCTCCTACACCTCGGGCTGCAAGGTGCGCGAGGTGAAGAAGCCGCGCCCCGACATCATCGCCGAGCGCGAGCTTGCCGAGAAGGAGGTGCGGCCGGAGGTGGAGATGGCCAACCTGCCGCCGCACCTGCGCCTCGAGCCCGAAGTCGAAATCGTCCGCCCCGGCCAGACGGTGCGCATCCGGGGGCTCGGCGAGGACCCCGAGGGCGAGGACTTGGCCTACGCGTGGGCGCCCGAGAAGGGCCGCATCATCGGCGAGGGCCAGGACGTCCTCTGGCAGGCGCCCGAGGACTGCGACGAGCCCGTCGTCATCCGCGGGAGCGTCAGCGACCCCCACGGGGCATCGGCGGGCGCCACTACCATCCTTAAAGTGTTTTGCCCCGAGATTCCAACACCTATCGACCGCGTGTTCTTCGAGTTCGACCGCTACAGCATCACGGAAGAGGCGACCGTCGTCCTGAACCGCATCGCGAAGCAGCTTCTGGACAACCCCAGACTGTGGGTGTACATCAATGGATACACCTGCAACATCGGCAGCGACGCCTACAATTTGGCCCTCTCGAAACGGCGCGCGGAGATGGTCAAGCAGGACCTAGTGCGCCAGGGCGTCCCGCGGGGCCGCATTACGGCGATTGGCCGCGGCGAATCGAATCCGGCCTTCGACAACTCGGTCGAAGAGACGCGCCGCTTCAACCGCCGCGCCGAGTTCCAATTCTCCGAATAAACCGCCGCCCCGCTCTTGAAGAAGGCCCCCGACTTTCGGTCGAGGGCTTTTTTGTCACCGCGAAGCGTCAGCGCACAAATACATACTCCGAAGCACCCGCCCGCTAGGCGGCGCGCTTGCCCCTGCCGCCCGCGTAGTGCGCGCGGAGCGCCTCGACGATGGCCTCGGCCATCGCCTCGCGGAAGGACGGCTTTCGCATGAGCTCGGCGTCCTTGCGGTTGGCGAGGTTGACGGTTTCAAGAAGAATTTTCGTGGGCACGGTGTTGTTTCGAAGCACCGCCGGCACCCACGGGCGGCCCCGCGTGCGGACGATGGCGTCGCGCACGGGATTGTGGGGATGGACGCGGAGCTTGCGCCGGCGCAGCTCGCGCACCAGCGTCTGCGCGAAGCCGTTCGAGTAGCCCTGCGATTTGACTTTGTCCTTGTGGTTCACGCGGACGTAGGGGTGCGAGCGCACTTCGCGGTACTTCGAATAGGGCCGCCCCCGCTTGCTGATCGTCGAGGACACGTAGCGCGCACCCGGAATGTAGACCATTGCTCCCCGCACCGCGGTGTGAAGCGCGTCGGCGTGAAGGCTCAGGAAGACCAAGCGGTCCTCGGAGACGCCGCGCTTGCGGAGCGCCCGGGCGTGGTCGTTCGCCACGTACCACCGCAGGTTCACGAACATGGAGCGCTCCGAGCGGCTAGTGTAGCGGAACGGAGGCGTCGTGAGCACCTCCGTCGCCTTGCTCCTCGACAGGCGCTCCCGGTCGACGGGACGGTATTTGCGCTCGCGGTTTCGGACGACGGGGATGACCGTGGCCTTCGCCGTCTCGCCCAAGAGGCGGTGGACGCGGCACATGATATCGTAAACGTAGTCGCTTTCCCACACGCCGTGGTGCGCGGCCCCGCTGTCAATGCCCCCGTGCCCCGCGTCGAGGAAGACGTAGACGCCTTCGAGGTTCTCCGTGACGGCGCGCGAGCGGTAGCGCGCGGCGCTTGTTTGAATCTCTTCGTATTCGGCGCGGCGGGGATGGCCTTCGGGAAGATACTCGGCGAGGAGCAGGTCGAGCGGAATCTTCACGGCGAAGCCGACGGGGATGGCCGTCACGTCCTCGATGCCGCTCCGCCTGGCAATTTTCAAGGCCGTCTGGTTGACCTCGTCGGCGGAAAGGAGCCCCGTGAAGCGCACCACGACGGCGGAATAGAGCGCCTCGCCCTGCTTGAGACGATAGACCGCGAAAGGCCCACGCGCGTCCTCGCCGTAGCCGAGCTCTGGGTGCCCCTCGCCCAGGACGAGCGGTTCTTCCCCGGAGGGCGCCGCCTCCTCGTCCACGAACGCCGCAAGCAGCAGCGCTCTCGGGACGCGCACCGTCTGCCCGGGCGCGAGGGCGTCGCTTCGCATGTCGTTCGCTTCCATGATCCGGCGGTAGTTCTTCCCGTCGCCCGTGAACCACTCGGCGATGCGCCAGAGCGTCTCGCCGCTCTCGCGGTACGGGACGTCGCGCACGTGGTGCACCCAGGCGCCGTCCCGGTAGCCGTCCCGGGGGAAAAGCGCCTCGACGACCTTGCGCTTGTATTCATTTTTCAGGATCGTGTAGGCGATGCGGACCCTTGTTCCGGCGCGGAGCGTTCGTTGCTTCGAGTCGGCGCGAATTCTTTTCCAGTTCCTCTTGGAGCCGGTGTACCGCTCGGCCAGCCCCTGGTACGTGTCGCCGCGCTTGACGTGGACGGAGAGGAAAAACTCCTTGCCTTCATGAACGGCCTTGAGGGTCTCGTCGATGCGCACCGTGCGCTCCGCGCCGCGCGGCCCGGCCAGGACCCCCGTGAAGGCAAGGGCTATGAGCAAGAGCGCACAGCGCCGCGCACTCTTCCCGCTCCGCCTTTCCTGCCGCATGCTTCGCCCGCTGCAGTTCCTCACAATGGCATCGATTTTACCGCACTGCACGCCTTAGCATAGGCGCAGGCACCCGCAAACGCAACGCTTTTTCTGCAATTCCCCTGCACGGAGGCAAGCCCTCGCTCCGTTCGGCTATACTGAGCATTCATGAAAACGTGGTCGCGGCGAGACAAGAGACTGGTGGCGCTCGTCCTCGCGCTGGGGCTCGTGCTCCGGCTCGTCCCCGCCCTCACGCTCCCGCCGCCCCCCATCGGCGGTGACGCAGTGGTGTACGAGGCCGTCGCATGGAACCTGGCCAACGGGCGGGGCTACACCATGGACGAAGCGCCACCCCACCGCCCCAACCTCTTCCGCCCACCCTCGTACCCCTTTTTCATAGCCTCGGTTTACGCGCTGGCGGGACGCCAGCCCAAAGCGGTATGGATCGCCCAGGGCATTCTCGACGCGATAACCTGCACGCTGGTGTTCGCCATGGCGCGGCGGCTGTTCGCCTCGCGGCCGCTCGCGCTCGCGAGCCTCGCCCTCGCCGCCTGCCTCCTGCCGTCGCAGGTCTACGCGCGCTACCTCATTCCGGACACGTTCGCCGCGTTCCTCTTGGCGCTTCTCGCCTGGCTGTGGCTTCAAGGCAAGCGGAAAGGCCCGAAGCACGGCCTCGCCCTCGGACTTGTGAGCGGCGTTCTGGCCTACGCGCGTCTGGAGTTCTTGCTTTTTCCCGTCGCAATCGGCGCATGGCTGTGGATAGAAAAGCGCCAGTGGCGCTTTCCGGTGTGGCTCGCCGTCGGGTGGCTCGCCGTGGTCGTCCCCTGGACGGTGCGAAACGCCTGGAGCGCAGGGGCATGGACGCCAGCCGCGCGGGGAAACGTGGGCGCGGCCCTCTGGGTGGGAACCTGGGGCGAGGAGGGACGGCTGTGGACCGAGGAAATGCGCGGTGGCGCCATGACCTATGTTCTTCCGCCTGAGGCGTACGACAGCCCCGGGGAAGGGCGGCGGGCCCGTGCGGCCGTCCACGCCTTTAGAAAGTTCGTTTGCGAAGATCCCGACGCGAAGTTCGAGGGGCGCAACCCCGGCGCCGTGCTTCGGGACATGGCGCTCGAGCGCATCCGCCGAAACCCACTCAAGTGGCTTCGCCTGCGCTTCAAGGAAGCGCCTCTCCTCTGGCGGCCTCCTTTCGCCAACTGGGGCGACTGGGTGGCCAACCCCTTCGCGCTCAACGCGTTTTTCGGCTGGACGTTCTTTGCGCTCACTGTCGGATGCATCGCCCTCGCTTGGCGCGACCCGAAGTATCACCCCCTCTGGGTGCCCGTCGTGTACTACGCCCTTGCGCACTTCCCCTTCCACACCGAGTTCCGCTACGGCGCGACCATGTATCCGCTCGTGATGCTCCTGAGCGTCGGCTTCTTCCACGAGCTCCGGGAGCGTCGAGCCCCAGCATGGGCCTACGCCCTGACGGGCCGAAAAAACCGCGCCAAGGCCTAGAGAGCCCCGCTCCCCTTACGAAGGCGCTTTTCCCTCAAAGCGCTGGCCTATGACTTTCGGGCGGCCAGCGAGAAATTCGCGCCCCGACATCGCCCTGCGCCCCTCGGGCTGTATCTGCTCCACCCGGTATGCGCCCTCGCCGCAACGGACGAGAAGGTCGTCGGCCTCGAGGGCGAGAATTTCGCCCGCCGCGGACGGCCCCGACGCTTCCTCTATCGCACGCTCGGCGGGCAGACCGCGTAAAATTTTGACGATGCGGCCTTCGAGATAGCCGAAAGCGCCCGGCCAGGGCGTCATGGCGCGCACGTGGCAGTCCACCGCGCGGGCGCTTCGGTCCCACGGCACGAGGCCGTCCCGCTTCGTGAGCTTAGGGGCATAGGTGGCCTGCGAGTCGTCCTGCGGCTTGGGCGCGAGCGCGCCCGCCTCCCACTGCCGAAGCGTTTCCACGAGAAGCCCCGCTCCCGTCTCCGCCAGGCGGTCGTGAAGCTCCCCCGCCGTTTCGCGGGGAGAGATCTCGCACTCCTTTTGAAGGAGGATGTCGCCGGTATCGAGACTTTTCGCCATCCGCATCGTGGTGACGCCCGTGACGGATTCCCCGTTGCGAATCGCCCAGGAGACGGGCGCGGCGCCCCGGTACTTGGGCAGGAGCGAGGCGTGGACGTTGACGAAGCCCCGCCGCGGGATTTTCAGAAGTGACTCGGGAATAATCTTTCCGTACGCGACCACCACGGCGGCGTCGACCTGCCCCGGCAGAAGGGATTCATCCAGCCCCGCTGGCTGGAGCACGGGAACGCCCGCCTCCTGCGCCGCTACCTTGACGGGCGGCGGCGCGAGCCTGCGCCCCCGCCCCTTCGGCTCGTCGGGCTGCGTGATGACCCGGACGACCGCATGGCCGCTTTCGAGCAGGGCTCGAAGCGAGGGGACGGCAAATTCGGGTGTGCCGAAAAAGACCAGCTTCATCGCCACCTGAGTTTTTCCGTGCTTCACAACGCCGCGCTTGCGGCGCGCACCTCGCGGAATGCGCTTACGCGGATGGGGCGGAAATCGGGGAACTGCTCGCCGAGAGTCCGGGCGACCGTGTTCGCGAGTACGGGCAGGTGAGCATCGCTGAGACGCTTCGGGGCCACGAAAAGATGTATCTCGTGGCCGGTGCGGAAGGCAAAGGCCTCGACGCCCTTGCCGGCGACTTCCCGCGCGGCGGCCTCCATGGCCTGCATGCGCTCAAAGCACTTTTGCAGAGCGTCGTCGGTCGCCCCGGGGCGTCCCTCGACGAGCCCATGCGCCGTCCGGACCACCGCTTCCTCCACGCCCAGGAGAGGCGCGTCGCGGTCCAGCACGTTCGCGACGGCCCGCTGAATTCTTTCCGGCTCGCCGCAGCGCCGCAGCACCTCCACGGCCCGCTCCGCGGCCGTGCCTCGCAGCGTCCGCTCGCCCGACACCTTGCCGATGTCGTGAAGGAGTGCGACCCGCCGCGCGAAGGAGGCGTCTGCACCCAGCTCCGTCGCCATGCGGGAGGCCAGGCGTGTCACGTCCCACGTGTGAGACGCCAGGTCGCAGCCGTGCTCGAGGTAAAACCGAAGTTCCCCGAGTAGCCGTAGCGCCTCGGAAGGCACGTCGTCCACGCCGAGTCTTTCGGCGAACACCTTTCCGTCCTCCTCCACGCCCTCCTCGACGGCGCGGCGGGCTTCCTCAACCGCCTCTTCAATGCTAGTCGGATAGATTCGGCTGCTCTCGATGAGGCGCTCCATGGCGCGTTGCGCCACGGCGCGGCGCCGCGGATGATAGCATGAGAGCATGACGGCCGGACCCGGCGTCGGAGGGGCGTGCGGAAGGTCGTTAACAAACACCTCGACGCCCGTCAGTCTCTCAAAGGTGCGGACGTTCCGCCCGTCGCGGCCGACGATCCTCGCCTTCATCTCCTCGTTCGGAAGAGGCAACGTGAGCGTCGCATGGTACACCGCTGCTTCGGGTGCTTCCTGGGCCAGTGCTGAAGCAATGATTTCGCGCGCGCGGGAGCGCGCTTCGGCGCGCACCTCGCTCCCCCACCGCTCAAGGACCTCGTCCAGGGTTCGGCGCGCGTCGCGCTCCATATGCCGAAGAAGCTCCTGGTGCGCCTGCTTGGCGCCAAGCCCCGCGGCCTGCTCAAGACGGGCGCGCAGTTTCTCCGACTTCGCACCCTGGGCCGCCTCGCGCGCCCCCAGGGCATCCTGGCGCGCCGAGAGAGTCTCCTCCTGATTCTGAAGCGCCGCCTCTTTCTGCGCCACGAACTGGGCGCGAAGCCGCAGGTCCTTCTCCCGGCGCGCGAGGGCTTTCTCCTTCGCGAAGAGCTTATCGCGGCGCTGCCGGATGTCTTCGAGCATGCGCTCGCGCGCCTGCTGAAGCGCCGCCTTCCCCTCTTCCTCCATCCTCGCCAGGAAAGCTTGTCCTTCCTCCATGGAGCGGCGGCGCTCCTCTTCCATGAGGCGGCGATCGCGGGCCAGCGCGTCGCGCTCCCTGAGCCAGCGGCGCACATACCACACGCCCAGATAGGCCGCGGCGAGCAACACCGCAAAGCCCGCACCGACTATAAATGCTTCCGCCATCGCAACACCCTTTTCCTTGTTGACAGCGCTACGGCTCGCTTGCACGAGTCCCGATCCCGCCAAGGCGGGATCGAGGATCCTCGCTCTGCGGGACAAGGCGGACGGGAAACTTTCAGAGGAAAGAATTCAGGAAAGGCGGCCGATTCGTCCCAAAGCCTCGGGACGGCGTCGGAGAAAATCCAGATGTCTCACAGCTATTCTTCCAGACAAGAATCCAAAATGTGGTTAATTTCCTCGATTTTTTCCTCGACGGCTTGGGCGTCCTGCGGTTCGCCGGAACGCTCAAGCGCCTGAAAGTATTCGTCCGCAATGTTCAAAGCAGCCAAAATGGCAATTTTAATCGTGTCGCTAACCTGCATCTGGTCGGCGACGGCGTTCATCTTACCGTCCACGTAAGAAGCAAGGCGCTCGAGCGCCTCGGCGTCATGCACGCCGCGCAGCCGGTACGTCTGTCCAAAAATCTCGACCGTCACCAAGCGTCCCTCTGGCATGGGCTACTCCGGGGTGTTCGCCCCCTCCTCGGCAAGCGCCTGCTCCAAAATCTGCACGCACCGCTCAATGCGCTCCGCCACGGCCTTCCGGTCCACGCCGCCCGCTTCGGTTTCCTCCATGCGCCCGCGCAGGAGGCGGTTCTCCTCAATGACGCGAGCGTTTTCCTCTCGCAGGGCGCGCGCCCGCCCGGCCACCTCGCGGGCCTTCGCCTCAAGCTGCTCTATGGCTTCGCTTACATTCACAGCATTCCCCGCAATTCGAGCCCCAGCTCTTTCTCAAGAGCCTCCGCGATGCGGCGCATCACGCCCGCGACGTCCGCCTCGCTCAGGGTTCTCGCCTCCGGCTGGAACTCCACCTCAAGCGTAAGGCTTCTCCTGCCTTTCGGAAGACTCGATCCTTCATAAACATCCACCACGTCAATGCGCCGCACGTCCGGCCAGCGCGTAGACTTCAGCATAGCATCCACGCGGGCGAAAGGCAACGCGGCGTCCGCCAGGAACGACATGTCGCGCCGGAGCGGATTGAGCCTCGACACGGGAGCGAACACGACGGAAGGCCACGCCCGCTCCCACACGCGCGCAAGCGCCACATGAAAGGCGTACACGGGAACTTCGATGTCCCACGCCCGCGTCACGCGCGAGGCGAGCTCGCCGCACTCGCCCACCCGCTCCTCTCCAGATCCCTCCGGCGCGGAGGAGAGAAAAATCTCGGCGCAGCGATGCGGGTGGTAAAGGGGGTGGGAGGCCCGGCGAAACCCGACCGCGGGGGAGAGGCGCAGACGCTCGAAGAGGCGCTCGACCACGGCCCGAACGTCGTAGAAATCTATCTCTTCAGGCTCGCGGCGCCACTGCCGGGGGGCGCTTGCGCCGCAGGCCACCGCCGCAAGCGCCGGCGACTCGTCGGCCAGGTCGTCGCTGCTCTTCGGCAAGGAGAACGTCGCGCCCATCTCGAACAGCCGCACGTCGCGCGCCCCCCGGTTGAGATTCCGCGCAAGCGAATCGAGGAGCCCCTGGTAGAGGCTTCGGCGCAGAACGGCGATTTCTTCCGAAAGCGGATTGGCGAGAGACACGAGGTCTCGGGAATCACTTCCAAGAAGCTCTTCCCTCTTCGCGTCCACCATGCTGTAGCTCACGACTTCCTGGTAACCGGCCTCGACCACGGCCTGCCGGGCGGCGCGCTCCAGCTTCTCCTCGCGGAGAACGCCGGCGCCGGGCTCGGCGAGGGCGGGAAGCTCGGGTGCAATGCGGTCGTAGCCGTAGTGCCGCGCCACCTCCTCGAAGAGATCTTCTTCCCGCTCCACGTCGCTCCGGAACGTCGGAACGCGCAGGTGCATCACGTCGTCTTTTTCTTCGAGCACCTCGAATCCGAGCCTCCCGAACAATTCCCCCACCCACCTGCGCTCAAGGCCCGGGGCGGACCCGAGGAACGCCTTCAAGCGCTCGCAACGCAAGGAAACCTCCCGCGCGGAAAGGGATTTTGCGACGACGTCGGCCTCGCCGACCACTTCGCCGCCGAAGTTTTCCAGAAGAAGCTCGCAGGTCCGGTCTAGCGCGTGCATCGTGATGCCAAAGTCGGCACCGCGCTCGAAGCGGAGCGAGGCTTCGGTTTTGAGGCCGAGCGTCCTCGCAGTGCGGCAGACGGAGAGCGGATCGAAATGGGCGCTTTCGAGAAGGACGTCCGTCGTCGCCGCCCCGACTTCCGACTCCGCTCCCCCCATCACCCCCGCAAGTGCCACGGGGGCTTTCGCGTCGGCGATGACGAGCGCCGAAGAGGAGAATTTCCGCTCCTGCCCGTCGAGCATAGCCATCGCTTCGCCCTCGCGCGCCCGGCGGACGACGACGCGCCCCTCGCGCAGGCGGGAAAAATCGAAGGCGTGAAGCGGTTGACCCAGCTCGAACAGGACGTAATTGGTCACGTCCACGACGCCGTTGATGGGGCGCATCCCGGCCCGCTCGAGCCGCTCGCGCATCCACGCGGGAGCGGGAGCGTTCCGCAGGCCGCGCACAAGGCGCGCCGAGTAGCGCGGGCACAAATCGGGGGCCTCAACGGTGACCGAAACATTATCCTTCGGCTTGAAAGAGCGCGGCGACGGCGCCTTGAGCGAAAGCGCGTACTTCGCGGCGATCTCCCGCGCGAGCCCCACGTGGTTCATCACGTCGGGGCGGTTCGTCGTGATGTCCACATCGAGGAGCGCGTCCCCGCCGTCCGCCTCCAGCCCGTCGAGAGGAAAGCCCAGCATGGTGAGCGCCTCTCCGAGGGCGGGCGGCGTCGCGGAAATCTCGACGTACTCTCGAAGCCAGTTGTAGCTAAAGCGCATCGGTCATCGCTCCGGTGATTCTCGAAGCCGTGTAGGATAGCACAAAAAGCCGGGGCTGCCGAAAGCGGACACGACTCGGGCAGGCTTGCCCATGTCGGGACTTCGGCGGATTTTCACCGGTGGGGCGGCCTTGCGCAACCGCCCGAATTCACCCCCGAAAAAACAGGGCACCCGCACAGGGGCGCCCCTGCTGGAAACCCGCCGGCCTCCCCGTCACTCCTCTGCCACGGCCTGCTTGAGAATCTCCACAACCTCGGTGTGGCCTTTCTGTGTCGCAGCCATCAGGGCGGTCCGGCTCCATTTATCCTTCGCGTTCACGTCCGCGCCCGCCCCCAGCAAGGCTTTCACTATATCGGCGTGGCCCATCCATGCCGCCCACATCAGGGCGGTCCGGCCGAATCCGTCCCTCACGTTCACGTCCGCTCCCGCCCCCAGCAAGGTTTTCACCATATCGGCGCGGCCCATCCATGCCGCCCACATCAGGGCGGTCCGGCCGAATCCGTCCTTCACGCTCACGTCCGCTCCCGCATCCATTAGGGTCTTCACCGTCTCGGTGCGGTTCTCCTGTACCGCAATCATCAAGGCGGTCTGGCCGTCTTTGTCCTTCGCGTTCACGTCCGCGCCTTGTTCAAGCAATCGTTCCACTTCGGTGGTACCGCCGGCCTTTGCCGCTCCGAGCAGTTTTGAATTAATATCAGCATGTTTGAGAAGCCCCACAATCGCGGTGTGGCCCGAAGATTCAGCCATCATCAGGACGGTCGAGCCGTATTCGTATTCTTTCGCGTTCACGTCCGCTCCCGCGTCAATCAAGGCCTTCGCAATCTCGGCGTGGCCCCCTTTTGCCGCAATCATCAGGGCGGTCCAGCCATTCTTGTCCTTCACGTTTACGTCCGCTCCCGCATCCATCAGGACCCTTACCTTCTCGGCGTGGCCCCCTTTTGCCGCAATCATCAGGGCGGTCTGGCCGTCTTTGTCCTTCGTGTTCACGTCCGCTCCCTGTGCAAGCAATCGTTCCACGTCGGTGGTACCGCCGGCCTTCGCCGCTCCGAGCAGTTTTAAATTAGTATCAGCATGTTCGAGAAGCACCACAATCGCGGTGCGGCCCGAAGATTCCACCATCATCAGGGCGGTCGAGCCGTGTTCGTATTCTTTCGCGTTCACGTCCGCGCCCGCGTTAATCAAGTCCCTCGCAACCCCGGTGAAGCCTGTCACTGCCGCACCCATCAGGGCGGTCCAGCCATTCTTGTCCTTCGCGTTCACGTCCGCTCCCGCATCCATCAGGGTCTTTACCATCTCGGCGTAGCCCTCCATTGCCGCAATCATCAGGGCGGTCCAGCCATTCTTGTCCTTCGCGTTCACGTCCGCTCCCGCATCTACTAGGGTCTTTACCGTCTCGGTGTAGCCCTCCATTGCCGCAATCATCAGGGCGGCCTGGCTGTCTTCGTCCTTCGCGTTCACGTCCGCGCCTTGTTCAAGCAATCGTTCCACTTCGGCGGTATCGCCGATCTTCGCCGCTTCGAGCAGTTTTTCATTGATACCACCGTAGGCCGTCTGCGCGAAAAGCAAGGGGATCAACAACAGAACCATCTTAAGTAAAGGTTTTATGTTCATCATTTGTTGCACTCCTTATTTTCCGATGCTTGCCCCGACCATGTCGGGAGGGTAGATCCGGATGGCGGATAAGCCGCTAGCAGATGGCAGTCATCCGACACCCGACGTCCGTTTGACCATAGACCAATTGATATGCCATTGTGAATCCACAAGAAGATTATCAGAAACGACCTAAAAACGCCAAATCCGATGGATGACCCCGCCGACCGGGGGCAGAATGCTCAGTTTTCACTTGCATTTTCTTGTTCCTGCTCTATAATACTGCCTAACTGAGCATTCATTTTCTGAATACCCCGCACAGGAAAACACACTCGGGGGATTCTATGAACTACCGACTGGAGCCGAATACGCCGCGTAAAATTCAAACGGAGCTCTTGTGCTTCGCAAGGGCGGAAGGCCGTGTGCTCGAAGACAAGCGCCTGGAGCAGGAGCTCAAACGGCGCTCCTTCCAGCCGGGGCTCGGCAAAAGCGTTCTTTTGCCTTCTCCCAGGGGCTACGCGGCCCGGAACATCCTGGTGGTCGGCTTGGGAAAGCCCCGCGAGCATGAGGCGGGCACCTACGCCACCGCGGCGGCGGTCTGCGCGCACCGCGCCGAGGAAATTACCGTTAAAAAGGTTGCGCTCGCCTTTCCCCCCACCGGCGGGACGGAGCACCGCTGGCTGCAGGCCGTCGTCGAAGGCTGCGAGCTGGGCCTGTACCGCTTCAAAAAATACCTTTCCAAGGACCACGACGCGGCCTCGCTGCACGAGGTCAAGATTCGCTTCGAGGGAAGGGGGCGCAAAGCGGCGGGGGCGGCCGTTGAGCGCGGCCGACTCTTTTCGGAGTACACAAAGCTCGCGCGCGACCTCGTGTGCGAGCCTTCGGGGTATCTAACGCCCGAGCGGATGGTCGAGATCGCCGCCCGCGAGGGCCGGAAGGCCGGCCTCAAGGTGAAGGTCATCGACGAAAAGCAGGCCGGGCGCATGGGCATGGGATGCCTCCTCGGCGTCGGACAGGGAAGCGCCCACCCGCCGCGCCTCATCCATCTTTCCTGCCGCGCGTCCCGAAAGGACGCGCCGCGTCTCGGCCTTCTGGGCAAGGGCATCACGTTCGACAGCGGCGGCCTCTCGCTCAAAAGCGCCAAGCACATGGAAACCATGAAGGAAGACATGGCCGGCGCGGCCGCCGTGCTCGCCACGCTCCTCGGTGCGGCCCGCCTGCGGCCCGAGGTGCACCTCGAAGGCGTCATGTGCATGGCCGAGAACATGCCGGGCGGCCACGCCATCCGCCCTGGCGACGTCTTGCGCTCGATGAGCGGCAAGACCGTCGAGGTCGTGAACACGGACGCGGAGGGGCGCCTCGTCCTGGCCGACGGCCTAGCGTACCTGCACCGCCTGAAGGTGAGCGCCGTCATTGACTTGGCCACGCTGACGGGCGCCTGCGTGGTCGCGCTTGGAGAGAAGTGCGCCGGTCTTATGAGCAACGACGCCGAGCTCTCGGAGAGCCTTATCGAAGCGGCCCGCCTCGCGGGCGAACGCATCGCCCCGCTTCCGCTCATCGAGGAATACCGCGAAAGCCTCCGCTCCCCCATCGCCGACATCAAGAACTGCGGCGCCGGCTGGGCAGGGGCCATCACGGCGGCGCTCTTCCTCTCGGAGTTCGTGGAGCCCGGAGTGCGCTGGGCGCACCTGGACATCGCCGGGCCGGCCTACGCGACGAAGGACACGCCGCTCGCCCGCACGGGCGGCACGGGCTTCGGCGTGCGGACCCTTTTGACTTTCCTGACGAGCGAGGCGGCGCTCGCCTCGTTGCGCAAGAAACCGAAGCGGGCGAAAGCGCGCCGCGGATGAAATCCCCATGACGAAGGCACGGAAACGCAGGAAAGCCATGCCGCGCGACGTAACCATGGGAGACGTGGCCCGTCTCATTCGCCAAAACCGCCGCTTCGTCCTCACGACGCACTCTAAGCCCGACGCCGACGGCCTGGGCTCCGAGCTTGCGCTTCATCGCTTCCTGCGACGCATAGGAAAAATTTCCCACATCGTGAACGTATCGGACACGCCGGTCAACCTGCGGTTTCTCTGCTCAAACCAGGACGTGAAGCGCTACCGGCCCCACGTTCACAAGAAAATTCTCCAGCAGGCCGACGTCATAGCCGCCATCGACATCGGGTCCGTGGAAAAGATTGACAAGATGGGCGAGGCCATCCTCACGAGTCCGGCCAAAAAGCTTCTCATCGACCATCATGTCCGGCGCGACCGGACGTTCGACTGGCGCTGGGTGCGCGAGAACGCCTCCTCGTCGGGCGAGATGGTTTACGACCTCATTACCACCTTGGATCCCCGCGCCGTCACGCCCAGCATCGCCCAGCCGCTCTACGCGGCCATCGTCCACGACACCGGCGATTTCAACTACGACCGCACGAACGCCCGCACGTTCCGGGTGGCGGCGGATCTCGTCGAGCGCGGTGTGCAACCCTACCAGGTGTTCAAGGCCACGCGGTGCTGGCGCAGCGTGGAACAACTGCGGCTCATCGCGGAGACGCTCGCCGGTGTTCGCACCACGCCCTCGGGACGCGTGGCATGGTGCACCGCCCCCCAAACGCTCCTTCGAAAGCACCGCGTCAAGCCGCTCAATCTTCCACGCATCATCGACCACGTGCTCACGCTTCAATCCATAGAAGTCGCCGTCCTGTTTGTAGAATTGGCCCGGCGCGAAATCAAGGTGAGCCTTCGCTCCAAGAACTTCGTGGACGTGAGCGCGCTGGCGTGCGAGTTCGGCGGAGGCGGCCATCGAAAAAGCTCCGGTTTCAACATCGCCGCTTCCCTTCCCGGCGCCGTCCGCAAGGTGGTTGCCGCGGCCGAGAAGGCGGCGTCGCGAAAACGGCGCGGGACGCGTCGATAATCGCTCGGGAGGGGCGGCTCCGAAAAAGCCGAGGGAAAAACTGGGGCGCTCAGCCGCCGAACAGCTTGCAAGCTTCTTTCCGAGCCGTTACTCTAAAGTCGGTGCAAGAAACGCCCATCTTCCTGAAGGCATGCCGGCGCGAGCCGGTTTCGGTGACGCCCGTCTGGTTCATGCGCCAGGCGGGGCGTTACATGAAGAGTTACCGCGAGATCCGCAAAAAGACCCCTTTCCTGGAGCTTTGCAAAACCCCGGAGCTCGCGGCGGAAGCAGCGGTTTCGGCGGCGGAGCGCCTCGGCGTGGACGCGGCCATCCTCTTTTCCGACATCCTGCTTCTTCCCGAAGCCATGGGGATGCAGCTCGAGTTTCCGGACAAGGCGGGACCCGTCTTCCACAACCCCATCCGGGAAGCCGACGACCTCAAGCGCCTGCGCGAACCCCGCGTCGAGGAATCCATGGCCTTCGTGTACGAGGCGGTCGAGCAGACGCGGCATGCGCTCCCGGCCCGAACGCCGCTCATCGGCTTCGCGGGTGCTCCCTTCACCCTCGCGGCTTACATGCTCGAAGGAAAGTATTCCCGCTCCTTCGGGCAAGCGAAGTCTTTCATGTACCGGGACCCGGGCGCATGGCACGCCCTGATGGAGCGCCTCTGCGCCGCGCTTGCGCCCTACCTCTGCCTTCAGGTCAAGGCCGGCGCGCAGGCTTTGCAGCTTTTCGACAGCTGGGCCGGACACCTCGGGCCGTCGGACTACAAGGAATTCGTGCTGCCGCATGTGAAGAAACTCGTCGCCGCGCTTCCCGAAAAAATTCCCGTCATCTATTTCGGCGTGGGGACCGGGCCGTTCCTTCATCTCATGAAGGACTGCGGCGCCCAGGTCATCGGCGTCGACCACCACGTGGAGATCGGCCCCGCCTGGAAGGTCATCGGGGACTCGGCCGTGCAGGGCAACCTCGACCCCTGCGTTCTACTCTCGAGCCGAGAGTATCTGCAGAAGAGGGCGAAAGAGATTCTGGAGCAGGTCGGAAAGCGCTCCGGCCACATCTTTAACCTCGGCCATGGCATCATGCCCCAGACGCCGGAGGAAAACGCCGTAGCGCTGGTGGATTTCGTCCACGAGATTTCAGAAAAGCTCCGGCAATGAGCGCCTGCGACAGCGTCCTGCTCGTGGGCTATGGAGGCCCGACCCGGGAAAACGCATGCCGCTGCGAGCCGCCGTGTCCTAGCGCCGCCTACTGCTTCGTCCGGAGCATCCTGCAGTCGGTTTCCCCCCAACCCCCCGACCCCGCGCGCATCGAGGAGGTCGCGCGCCACTACGAGGTCCTCGGAGGGTATTCGCCTTACAACGACCATACTTTCGCGCTGGCCGAATCGCTCGAAAAGAAGCTTCGGGAAAAAGGAAGAACGCTTCCCGTCTACGCGGGCATGCGGTACTGGCCTCCGTGGCTCAAGGACACGCTCCGCGAGATGGGCGTGAAGGGGCACCGGCGCTGCGTCGGGGTGATTCTCGCGCCGCACCAGAGCGCCGCGAGCTGGGACAGCTACATCGAAACGGTCGAAAAGGGAAGACAAGAACTCGGCGAAGCCGCGCCCGCCGTGGACTTTCTTCCCCCATGGTGGAACGAAAAGGGCCTTATCGAGGCCATCAGCGATCTCGCAAGGAAAACATTGGCGCAAACGGATTCCGCGCGGCGGCACAAGGCGAGATTGATCTTCACGGCCCACTCCCTACCGGAATCGGTCGCTGCGCGCAGCCCCTACGTGCAGCAATACGGCGAGACGGCCGCGCTCGTCGCGCAAGCCCTGGGCGTGGGTCGCTACGAATTAAGTTACCAGAGCGCGCCCGAAGGGGTGCGCATTCCATGGCTCGGCCCCGACGTGCGCGACGCCATCCGGCGCGCGGGAGAAGAAGGCGTCGCGGACGTCGTGGTTGCACCCATCGGGTTTTGGTGCGACCACGTCGAGGTGCTCTACGATCTCGACGTTGCGGCGAAGGAGGCGGCCGCGGAGTGCGGCCTGGGCTTCTACCGAGTGCCCACCGTCGGAAACCACCCGGCCTTCGTCGGCATGCTGGCCGAACGCGTCGCCGCACGGGCCGAAGCTTCCTCGATATAGCGCAGAGGCGCTGATTTCCCATGCAAGAGCGCTCCTCTTCCAGCCCTGCCTCCAAGCCGCGGCGCGTTGCCGTCGTGGGAGGCGGCGTCACGGGCCTCGCCGCGTGCCACTTTCTCGAAAAGAAAGCCCGCGAGACCGGCTCGCCGCTCGACATCACGCTCCTGGAAGGCTCGTCGCGGTGGGGCGGCGTCGTCGAGACGACACGGCACGGGGATGTCCTCATGGAGCACGGCCCCGATTGCTTTCTTTCAAGCAAGCCCGGGGCGAAAGAGCTGGCCGAAGCGCTCGGCCTCAAGGAGGAAATCCTGGGCACCAACCCGGAGCATCGCCGAAGCTTCATCCTAAAGAGGGGAAGGCTGCAGCCCATCCCGGAAGGATTCTTTCTGCTGGCTCCGATTTCGCTGTGGGCGCTTGTGCGGGCGCCGCTGTTCAGTTTTCCCGGGAAACTCCGCATGGCCATGGACCTCGTCATTCCCCGGCGAGGCGGGGACGACGACGTGAGCCTTGCGGGTTTCGTGCGGCGGCGCCTGGGACGGGAGGCGCTGGAGCGCTTCGCCGAACCCATGGTGGCGAGCATTTACACGGCGGATCCGGAGAAGCTGAGCCTGTCGGCGACGTTTCCGCAGTTTCTCGAAATGGAACGCGAGTACGGAAGCGTCATTCGCGGCCTTTCGGCGCGAAGCCGCGCCGCGCGCAAAAGCGAGGGCGAAGGCGAGATGCGGCACGCGAGCGGCCCCCGCTACAGCCTCTTTCTATCGTTCCGGCGCGGCGTGCAGACGCTGACCGACGCCCTGGCCGAATCGCTCCGCAAGCGCCTCGGGGCGGCAAAAATGAGGCTCGGCGCGAGGGTCGCCTCGCTCGAGCGCCGCGCTGGGACGTGGCGCCTGACTCTTCAAAACCGCGAGGCGGTCGAGGCGGAGGCCGTGTGCCTGGCACTGCCCGCCTATGCCGCCGCCGCGCTGCTCGAGTCCGCCGCGCCGCCCCTGGCCGAAGAGCTCCGAACGATTTCCTACGGCTCCTGCGCGGTCTTAAACGTCCTGTGCCGGAGACGGGACATCGCCCATCCGCTTGACGGCATGGGATTCGTCGCGCCGAGCGTGGAAAAGCGCGCACTCATGTCCTGCTCCTTCAGCCACGTCAAGTTCGAGGGACGCGCCCCGGAAGGCCTCGCCCTGCTGCGCGCCTTCGTGGGCGGCGAAGCCCATGCCGCGCAGCTCGAAGCATCCGACGAAGCGTTGCGCGAGAGCGTGTTGGGCGAGCTTAAAAGAATCCTCGGCCTCTCGGCGGCCCCCATCGAGGTGCACATCCGCCGTTACCCGAAATCCATCGCGCAATACCACGTCGGCCATTTGAGAAAGGTGGAAAGAATCGAATCGCTCGCGGCCCGGCTCGGCGGCCTCGCCCTGGCCGGCAACGCCTACCGCGGCGTTGGGATTCCGGACTGCGTCAGCTCGGCGAAGCGGGCGGCGGAGGCGCTGGTGTAGGGGGGTTCGCTGGCGGCTCGGGCGGCGCGCTCAGCCGACACCGAGCCGCTTGGCATGGTAGCGGAATGAGCGCAGGCTCATGCCGAGCATTTCCGCCGCCTTGGTCTTGACGCCGCCCGAGCGCCTGAGGGCCGCCCGCAGGTAACGGCGCCACACTTCCTCGGAATGCTCTTCGAGCTTGAATCCCTCGGGCAGGGTAATCTCGTCCTCCGAGGGTAGATGCCATCCCTCGCCCCGAAGCGCGTCCGGAAGACTTTCGGGCAGAACCACGTCGGTGCTCTCAAGCGCCACGGCGCGCTCCACCGCGTTTTTAAGCTCTCTCACGTTGCCCGGCCAAGGATACCGTTCCAGGAGCACCTTGGTCTCGCCAGAGAAGTCCCGAAGCTTCTTGCCCGCCGACCCGCAAAACTCTTTCAGGAAGCTCCGGGCCAGCGGAAGAATGTCTTCCCGTCGCTCCCGCAGGGGCGGGATGTGGACGGCGATGACGTTGATGCGGTAGTAGAGGTCTTCCCGGAACATTCCCTCCTCGACCAAGGTTTGCATGACTTTGTTCGTGGCCGCGATGACACGCAGATCCACCTCGGTTTCCTCCTCGCTTCCGATGCGACGAACGGTCCGCTCCTGAAGAGCGCGCAGGAGCTTGACCTGCATGGCTGGGGACATTTCACTGATCTCGTCGAGGAAGATGGTCCCACGGTGGGCCACCTCGAAAAGCCCCTTCTTGTTTTCCACGGCTCCAGTGAAGGAGCCCTTGAGGTGGCCGAACAGCTCGCTTTCCAGAAGCGTCTCGGGAAGCGCGCCGCAGTTGATGGAAACGAAAGTATGAGGACTCCGAGGGCTTAGCTTATGCAGGGCCCGCGCCACAAGCTCCTTCCCAGTTCCACTCTCGCCCTCGAGGAGCACGGTGCTGTCCGTCGGGGCCACGCGCCGCGCCAGGTCGAGAACGTCGCGCATCTTCCCGCTCACCGCGACGATGTTCTCGAGCGAGGTTTCCATGGCGAGCGTCTTGCGAAGGTAGACGTTTTCCTCCCGCAACAAGCGGCGCTCGAGGGCCGCGTCCAGGCGAAGCCGAAACTCGTCCAAATCGAAAGGCTTAATGAGATAGTCCGACGCGCCGAGCTTCATGGCCTCAACGGCGTCCTCTGTTGAGGAGTAAGCCGTCATCATGACGAAGATCGTCTCCGGCGAAGCATTGCGGCCGTGGCGCAAAACGTCGAGGCCGTTTCCGTCGGGCAGCCGGACGTCGCACAGGGCAATGGTATAGGCGTCGCGCTCAAGCGCGCGGCACGCCGAATCGGCCGTTTCGGCCGAGACGGGGTGATGGCCTTCCTTCCTGAGGAAAATGGCCAGCCATTCCTGCATGGCCGGCTCGTCGTCCACGATGAGAATCTTTTGAGCTTTCTCTGGCATGGTCAGCACCCTCCTCCCGCAAGCTGGGCCGGAGTCTTCTTCGCTTCCACGCGCGGAAGGCGCACGCGCACCACGGTTCCCTCGCCCTCAGCGGCATCGACGTGAATGCTCCCCCCGTGGCTTTCAACGACCCGATAGGCGATGGGAAGCCCAAGCCCGAGCCCCCGCGCCGAGCCGCTCCGAAACGGCAAGAAGATGTTCGAGATCTCATCGCGCGGGATGCCCCTGCCGGCGTCGCGGAAGAGAATCTCGATCTCCGATCCGTTTTCGCAAGCGGAAATCGAGAGCGGGCCTCCCTGCGGCATGGCCTGGAGGGCGTTCAGGGATAGATTCCAAAACACCTGCTTGAGCCGGTCCGAATCGCCCCGGCACCAAAACGGTCCGCCGCCCTCGCCCGAAACGGTTATCACGTGCTCAGGGCGGCATTCCCCGCTGTGGCGCAGAAGGGACGTCGTGTCCTCAAGAAGCGCCAACACGTCCACGCGTTCAAAGCGGGTGGAGCGTCCCCCACGGGCATAGTGGAGGAAGGCCTCTATGGTCCGGTTGAGGCGCTCGGTTTCACGCACCAGGACGTCAAACAGGCGCCCCTCCTCCTCGCGGAGGTTGAGGTCGCGCTGGAGCATCTGCGCGGAGCCGCGGATGGACGCGAGCGGGTTGCGTATCTCATGCGCGAGGCCCGCCGCCATCTCTCCCAGTGCGGCCATCCGGTCCTTCATGCGGAGCTCCCTCTCCATGGCCTTGAACTCGGTCAAGTCCTCGAAAACCAGAATCCAGCCCGCATGCTCTCCACCGGGGGCTTTCAAGGACGACACCCCAAACCCCAACACCTTCTCCCGCCCCGCGGGCGGCCGATACGTCACTTCCGCGCGCCTTATGCGGGAAGACGGCGCGGCGTCAACATCCACAGGAAAGGAGGGAAAACATTCTCCCACGGCGAGATTTTTTAGAGAATAAAAAGGCTGTTCCAGGAGTTCCAAGCCGGCCTTGTTGACGAACTCGATTCTCCCTGAAGAGTCCGTCGTCATCAGGCCGCTTCCCATGCTTTCAAGAACGTTCTGGTGGAGGACTTGAAGACTGGTAAGCTCGTGCGAGGCCCTCTCAAGCGCAATGTCCTGGTGCCGCAGGCGCTCCGTCAAGTAGCCGCTCATGAGGGCCACAAGAAAAAACCCCGCAAGGTTGACGAGGAGATAATAGTAGAGCATTGGAAGCGAATGCAGGAAATGAGCCGCGCGGAAAGGGGACACCACGCCGTAGTAGACGAGGTCCACGAGGCCGCCGTAGGCTATGGCGCTCGCGGAAGCCACGGCCAGCGCGCCGCGCCGACCGAGAAGCACGCTCGCCACGATGATGGGAATGTGGTAGAGAAAGGAAAACGAGCTTTCCGCTCCGCCGGTCAGGTAGACGAGCCATGTCGTCGCCGCCGCGTCTCCCACAAGCTGCGTGTAGGCAAACACGCGGTGCTCGGCAAAGCGCGGCAGCGCGACGAAGGCCGCCAGGTAGAAAATCGAAATCCCATAGACGACGCCGATGAAGTAGATGAGGGGCTTGAGCAGGGGAAAAGGGACTTCGATGAGGAACTGCAGGATGAACGCGGCGATGAACAGCGTGCTGACGACGACGATGCGCAGGGACATCAGCCACATCACCGACTGACGCTTGAGCTTCGAGGGAAGGCGCTTTGCTTTCTCCGGCCTCATGCGTTATGCCTCCAAGCGGCGCAGAAAGCGAAAAAGGCAGCGTTGCCAATCTTGCACGATCGCCAAGCTGCCTTTCCCGTTAATGTGTATCCAAGCAAGCGTTAGAGCGTCTGAATGAGTTTGAACATGGGCAAGTACATCGCAATGACGATGCAGCCGATGATGCCGCCGAGGAAGACAATAATCACCGGCTCGAGGAGCGACATCAGGTTCTCCACCGCCTCGTCCACCTCGTCCTCGTAAAAGTCGGCCACCTTGCCGAGCATCGTGTCCAGGGCGCCCGTTTTCTCCCCGACCGAAAGCATCTGGCACACCATCGAGGGAAACTGCTTCGTTCTCTCGAGCGGCTCGGAAATGGTTTTTCCCTCCTCGACCGCTTTGCGCGTGACCATGATGGCATCCTCGATGATGGCGTTGCCGGACGTTTTGGCCGTAATCTCCAATCCCTCGAGAATGGGAACGCCGCTCGTCGTCAAGGTCGCAAGGGTTCGGCAAAACCGGGCCACCGCAATTTTGCGAAGAAGCTCTCCCAGGATGGGCGTTTTGAGCAGAATGCCGTCGATCACGCGCCTTCCGTTGTACGTCTTGTAGTAGCGGTTAAGGAAAAACCCGAGGGCAATAAACACGAAAATGAGAGGCAGGAAAAAGGTCTTCAGGATATTGCTGGCGGCAATGATGATTCGGGTCAGAAGCGGCAGCTCCACCCCCAGCCCCGCAAACAAATCGGCGAACGTGGGAATAACGAATCTCAAAATCACCCCGACCACGATGCACGCCACAACCACGATCGCCACGGGATAGATCAGCGCGCTTTTCACGGCACTCTTCAATTTGACCGCTTTCTCGATATAGGCGGAGAGACGCCGGAGAATGGTGTCCAGGATACCGCCCGCCTCGCCCGCCTTGACGAGGTTGCAGTAGAGGTCGTCGAAAATCTTGGGGTGCTTACGCATGGCGTCGGAGAGCGAAGCGCCACCCTCAACGTCCGTTCGAATCTGCAGAAGCGCCTTCTGGAAGGCGGGATTGGGCTGCTGGCCGCCCAGGATTTCAATGCACTGCACCAGAGGAAGGCCGGCGTCGACCATGACCGAGAACTGGCGCGTAAAGACGGCTATTTCCTTGGGCGTGACTCCGCCCCCGAACTTGGGCAGCGCCAACTCCTTGCCCTTTTCCTTGATGCCGCTTACGACAATCTGCTGGCGGGCGAGCATGGCGCGCACGTCCTCTTTCGCGGCGGCGACGATGGTGCCTTCCTTGATGATCCCCGCCTGCGTTCCCTTCCAAACAAACGTTGGCATGGCTATACTCCCTTAGCGTGTATGGATTACCCCCTGCGTGCGGAGTGAGCGGCCCCCGCTGCTACTTTCGCCGCAGACCGCGCGGCCGTGCGCGCCCCCAGCGTTCCCACCCCGCGGTTGATCAACTCTTGAAGCTCATCCGGCATCGACGAGCGACCCAACGCCGTCTCAAGCGTAATCTTTCCGTCCAGGTAAAGCTGCGACAAGGATTGGTTCAGCGTCTGCATGCCGCTTACCTCCTGGCCCGTCTGCATGGCTGAATAAATCTGGTGAATCTTGTCCTCGCGGATCAGGTTGCGAATCGAGGAGTTGGGAACCATGAACTCGATGCCGAGGACGCGCCCCTTGCCGCTTCGATGGGGAAGGAGCGTCTGGCACAGGATTCCTTCGATCACCATGGAAAGCTGCGTGCGAATCTGGGACTGCTGGTGCGCCGGGAAGATGTCAATGATACGCGTGATGGTCTGGGCGGCCGAGTTCGTGTGCAGGGTGGCAAAGGTCAAGTGGCCGGTTTCGGCGATCTTGAGGCAGGTTTCCGTGGTTTCAAGGTCGCGCATCTCTCCGATGAGGACCACGTCCGGGTCCTGGCGCAGAATCGAGCGCATCGCGTTCTCAAACGAGTGCGTGTCGCTTAGGACCTCGCGCTGGTTGACAACGCAGGACCGGTGCGAATGCAGGTACTCGATGGGATCCTCGATCGTGATGATGTGTTTCTTGTACTCCTGATTAACCTTGTCGATCATGGCCGCGAGCGTCGTGGATTTTCCCGAACCGGTCGGCCCCGTCAAGAGGATAAGGCCGCGCGGCAGATCGCACAGCTTCGGAACCGCCGAGGGAAGCCCCAGCGTTTCAAAGCCCAGAATTTGATGGGGAATGGTGCGGAACGCCGCAGCCACCGCTCCCCGCTGCATGAACACGTTCGTTCTAAAGCGCGCCAAGTCCTTGATGCCGAAAGAAAAATCGATCTCAAGGTTTTCCTCGAACATGTGCTTCTGCTGATCGGTCATCACGCTGTAGATGAGCTTCTTGGTCTGCGGGGCCGTGAGCACGACCTCCTCATAGCCCGGAAGCGCAAGCAGGTCACCGTGGATGCGAATCGTGGGGCAGGTGTTGACGGTGACGTGCAGGTCGGTCGCCACCCCATTGTCGACCTCAAACATTCGGGTGAAAAGCGAGTGCAGACTTAAGCTCATCGTTACGCTCCTTTACACAACCATCGTGGTCCGAAGGACTTCCTCAATCGTGGTGACGCCGCTTTTGATCTTCGCGAGGCCGCTTGCGCGGAGCGAAATCATGCCTTGCTCCAGCGCCAGGCGGCGCAGCTCGTTCGAGTTGGCGCCGCAGAGGATGAGGTCCTGCATCTGCTCCGTGTTGCGCATCACCTCGAAGAGCGCGATGCGCCCCTTGTAACCCTTGTTGAGGCACTTGGAACATCCCTCCCCCTTGTAGAGCGTGGTGCTTTCGGCTTCCTCCGGCGTGAAGCCGATGTCGATAAGGCTCTGGGCCGGGGGCCGCT
The DNA here is from genome assembly GCA_020349885.1 of Acidobacteriota bacterium. Lineage (NCBI taxonomy): Bacteria > Pseudomonadati > Acidobacteriota > Acidobacteriota bacterium. The sequence continues at coordinate 1,688,405 of CP070701.1, read as the reverse complement.
CAATCTCCTTTTTGCAGTTCGTGCAAATCTTCCGCGCGAGGCGCTGTGCCACGATGCAGAGCACGGAGGTGGCCACCAGGAACGGCTCGATCCCCATGTTCATAAGGCGGCTCACGGTCGAGGGGGCGTCGTTCGTGTGAAGGGTCGAGAGCACGAGGTGCCCCGTGAGCGCGGCCTTGATAGAAATCTCGCCCGTCTCGAAATCGCGAACCTCCCCCACGAGGATGACGTCGGGGTCCTGGCGCAGAAACGAGCGCAGCGCCGCGGCGAAGTTCAGCCCGATGCGGTCGCGCATCTGCACCTGGTTGATGCCGTGGATGTTGAACTCGACGGGATCTTCGGCGGTCATGATGTTGACCTCGGGCTGGTTCACGGTGGCCATGGCCGAGTACAGCGTGTTCGTCTTTCCGCTTCCCGTGGGGCCCGTGACGAGGATCATGCCGTAGGGCTTCATAAGGCACTCCATGAAGAGCTCAAGTGATTCCGGCTCGAAGCCGAGCTTCGTCATGTCGAGCATGAGGCCCTCTTTGTCGAGGATGCGCATGACGATCTTCTCCCCCCAAAGCGTCGGAAGGACCGAGAAGCGGAAGTCAATTTCTTTCTTCGCCCCTTTGATGGTCATTTTTGCCTTGATGCGGCCGTCCTGCGGCAAGCGCTTCTCGGCGATGTCGAGGCTGGCCATGATTTTGAGGCGGCTCGTAATGCCGTCCTTCATCTTCATCGGCAGACGCATCTCCTCGAAGAGGACGCCGTCCACGCGGTAGCGCAGCCTGTAGTCCTTCTCGTAGGGCTCGATATGGATGTCGCTTGCGCTCTTCTCGAGGGCCATGCGGATGATGTGGTTGACCAGCTTGATAACGGGCGCCGTCTCGGCCGCTTTCTCGGCGTCCTGGATGTCGAGATCCTCGATGTCCTCCACCACCTCCATCTCGGTGTCGTCCAAGTCGTCGATGTCGGGCATGCCCGAGGTGGGCGAAGCCTCCATTTCCTCCATCAATTCCTTGAGCTGGAGCGCCGAGGATTTGCCGTAGTACTTGTCAATGGCCTCGCGGATGGCCATCTCGGAAGCCACCACCGTCTCGACGTCATAGCCCGTCATGAATTTGATGTCGTCCACTGCAAATACGTTGCCCGGATCGCTCATGGCCACCGTGAGCGATGCGCCGCTTCGGCTCAGGGGAATGGCGTTGTATTTTTGGGCCACTTCACTCGGGATGAGCTTGAGGATGCTTTCATCAATCTCGAAGTTCGCAAGGTCAACCGCCGGCACGCTGTACTGCTCGCTCAGAAACTGGGTGATGTCCTCATCCGTGATGTAGCCCAGTTTAACGAGGTTGAAGCCCAGCTTGCCGCCGTTCTCCTGCTGGTACTCGAGCGCATGCTCAAGCTGCTCCTTCGTGATGAGATCCTTGTCGAGGAGCATTTCGCCAAGCTTGAGAGCCATATTCGTCTTCTTCTCCAGTTTAAGTGTAAGAAGTTCACAGGTGCTTGTCAAGTCCCGGGCGCCTAATCCCGATATAGACCCGCCGCGCGCCTCGGCTCAAGAACCACCAGCGGAAACGCCCCGTTGCGCCGGCCCCCGTTTTCTGCTATTGTTAGCTATAGGATAGAACATTCGCCATGCCTTTCACCAGCGCTGAAGAAGCAGCTCAATCCCTTCGAGAAGGACGGATGGTCATTCTCGTGGACGACGAGGAGCGCGAGAACGAGGGTGACCTCTGCATCGCGGCGGAGCACGTGACGCCCGAAGCGATCAACTTCATGACCCGCCACGGGCGGGGGCTCATCTGCCTTGCCATGACGGAGAAGCGTCTGGAGGAGCTCGATCTCGAGCTCATGGTCGATGAAAACACGTCGCCTTACGGCACGGCCTTCTGCGTTTCGGTGGACGCCCGCTCGGGCACCACGACGGGTATCTCGGCCGCCGACCGCGCCCGCACCATTCAGGCGGCCGTCCATCCCGACACCAAGCCCGACGACCTGGTGCGCCCGGGCCACGTCTTTCCCCTTCAGGCGGCCCGGGGAGGCGTGCTCCGGCGTGCGGGCCAGACCGAGGCGTCGGTGGATCTGGCGCGCCTCGCGGGACTCCGCCCCGCGGGCGTCATCTGCGAGATTATGAACGAGGACGGCACCATGGCCCGCATGCCGCAGCTCGAGGAGTTCTCCGAGCGGCACGGCATTCCCATCCTCACGGTGCAGGCCCTCATCGAGCACCGCATCCGGAACGAGCGGTTCGTGCAGCGCATTTCCGAGTCCGAGCTTCCCACGCCCAACGGGAAGTTTCGGCTCTTCGGCTACGAGAACGAGCTCGACAAGCAGATTCACCTTGCCCTCGTGTACGGGGAGGTCGACAAGCAGAGCGCGGCGCTCGTGCGGGTGCACTCGGAATGCCTCACGGGGGAGGTGTTCCACTCGCTTCGCTGCGACTGCCGCGAGCAGCTCGACCTGGCGCTCAGGCACATCATGGACGAGGGGGCGGGCGTCCTGGTCTATCTTCGCCAGGAGGGGCGCGGCATCGGCCTCAAGCACAAGCTGCAGGCCTACGCCCTCCAGGACAAGGGCAAGGACACCGTCGAGGCCAACGAGGCGCTCGGGTTCAAGCCAGACCAGCGCGATTACGGCGTAGGGGCGCAAATCCTGAGCGACCTCGGCCTCCGCAAGATTCGCGTGCTTACGAACAACCCGCGCAAGCAGGTCGCGCTCAAGGGCTTCGGGCTCGAAATCGTCAAGCGGCTGCCGCTGGAGGCCAAGCCCACGGGCGAGAACATCCGCTACCTGCGGGCCAAGAAGAACAAGCTGGGCCACATCCTGTCGAAGGTGTAGGGGCCTGCGCGGCCGCTTTCCCCCGGGCGCGAGGGAGATTGCGGCGCCCACCGGAGGGCCGCCTAATGCTGGTCATTTGTCTCCCTTCGTTTTCAGAATTTCCCAGGAGGACTCGACTTTCCGCGTGCCCCTTTTGCGGTGGACGACCTGGAAGCCCATGTCCCTGGCCAGGCCGAATCCGGAATACATCTCGCTCGCCGCCCTCGCCGGGGACAGGCGGACGGAGCGCTTGGTTCGGGGAACCCCGGAAAAAACCCAGTTCCAAAAGAGCAGGTCGAGCGCCATGCTCTCGAGCCAGGGGATCTCCCGCCGGTAGGCCGCGACCCACTTCACGTTCGAGGATTTCAGCAGTTTTCTCGAAAAGCGCTGCTTGGCGAGATTGCAGCTTCCGAGGTGGACGCCCGTGAGGCTTCTGGTGTGCGCGATGATCGAAAGAAGGCGGCTTGCGGGGATCTTCGTTTCTATCGTGTGCAAAAAGCCCGAGGAGCCGTGGGCGGCGATGTAGACGATTTTCTGGCAGCCGGGGCGGCGGGTGTGGTCGAATTCCCTGATCCAGAGGCGAATGTCGTCCGCGCTGTCGAAGAACCGGTGGAAATATTCCCATCCGTACGCGTCGCACAGCCCCTTGACGAAGGGGCGGACCGTGGAATCGTCCTCGATGTCCTTCTCCCAGTACGCCTCGAGCACGAGAAAGACCGGCTCGCGCTTGTCGACTCTCATGCGCGCGGCGGCGGAAGGAACTCCCTCTCCGGCCGGTCCATGTGCGCGGCCTCGCGGCGTTTCTTGGCCGCGTCGACCTGGCGGTCGATGTCAGCCCGCACCTCCTCCGGCGGATACGGCCTCTCCCTGCCGAGGATATCGCGCAGGGGGCTCCCCTTCTTCTGAACCTTTTCCTGGATCCTCATGAGGGCGTAAAGGATGCTCTCGGGCCGCGGGGGGCATCCCGCGATGTAGACGTCCACGGGGATGGCCAGGTCGATGCCCTGGAGCACGCTGTAGACGTTGAACATGCCGCCCGAGGTGGCGCAGACGCCCATCGAGATGACCCACTTCGGGTCGGGCATCTGGCGGTAGATCTTCTCGACCGCGGGGGCCATCTTCTTCGTCACGGTGCCCGCCACGATAATCAGGTCGCACTGGCGCGGGGTGAAGCGCATGGCCTCGGCGCCGAAGCGCGCCAGGTCGTAGCGGGAGGCGGCCATCGCCATCATCTCGATGGCGCAGCACGAGAGGCCCATGGGCATCGGCCAGAGGGAATTCTTCTGGCACCAGCTGACGAGCGCGTCGATCGTCGTCGTGAGGATGTTGTCGCGTGCGGCCCGCTCGTCCAGCGTGGCCCGCATGGCCGCCCGCTGCTCGGCCACCTCCGACCTCGACCGGGTCTGTACATTCGGTGCCTTGCTCATGTATGTTTCCTTTCTATCGTGACCGGAGCCGCGCTACTGCCACTCCAGGGCCCCCCGCCTCCATACGTAGACGAAGCCCGCCAGGAGCAGCCCGATGAAGACGAGCATCTCCACGAACCCGCCCACGCCGAGGTCCCGGAACACGAGCGACCACGGAAAGAGAAACGCGACCTCGATGTCGAAGAGGATGAAGAGCGCCGCCACGAGATAGAAGCGGACGGAGTGGCGCTTGCGCTGCTCGTCGAGAAGGGGCATGCCGCTCTCGTAGGGAAAGGCCTTCTCCGCCGTCATGCGCTTCGGGCCGAGGAACCACGAGAGGATTAACATCCCCGCCGCCGCTCCGGTCGCGATGACCGCCACGATGGCCACGGGAAGGTAATGTTTCAGCATGGGCTTGACCTCGGCGCATTGTAGCACACCCCGCGACGAAATGCCAGATGACAGATGACCAATGACCGAAAATCCCATACGTTCTATCGTTCTACGTCCTTCGATTCGTAGGTTCGTTCCTAGGTGTAAATTAAAAAATCCTTTGTTTTCGCGCACTTGGTAGGTTCGTTCTGTAAATTGAGGGGGGAGGGGGGTGCCCCCTCCCTGGGGTTTCTCTCCACGGTCCTTCGCCTGCGGCTCGGAACCGGATAACCGATGACAAAGGGCCGTTGGCCGTTAGCCTTTGGCCGTTGGCGAGCGGAATTTAAAATTTTCCAGTCGCTAACTGCTAACTGCCAACTGCTAACGGCTTGCCCCAACGCGTCGGGGGCGGTGCCTTCATACGCTATACTCCATACGCGACACTCCATACTTCTCCATGTATGCCGCTCCGGCGATTTGTCAAGCATTTTGCCGCTTTTGCCGGATTTGCCGATTTCCCTGTTTCTCTGTTCGGGGTAACGGAGTAACCGAAAAACTGAATAGCTGGCTACAGGCTACTTGCCCCTGGCTACACGCCGCGACAAGCGCTTGGCGTTGCGGGCTGGAAGCTTGCCTTCCCCCCCGGGGCCGGTGGTAGACTCTCGCGCTGAGACGAATGTGTTTTTCCCCCGGCCCCGGCGCGCCCGAATACCGCCGGTGAAAAAGGAAGCCGCGATGAACCAGCCGAACAAACTGCTTTTTTGGATGGGCATCCTGCTATTAACAACCGCCTGCGGCGGGGGCCCGGAGGACGCCCGCAAGGAGCTGGCGCGGATGAATATCTCCTACAGCGAGGCCGGTTTTCTGGAACGGGTGAAGGAAAACGACCTGGTTGCAGTCGAGTTGTTTCTGGGTGCGGACATGAGCCCGAACACGAAGAACAAAGACGGCCTGACCGCGCTTATGTCCGCCGCAAGAGGGGGCCACACCGATATGGCAAAGGTCCTGATTGACGCGGGCGCGGACGCGGACGCGAAGGACGGATACGGCGGGACCGCCTTGATGTGGGCGGCGGCGGGGGGCCGCACCGAGACGGCGAAGTTCCTGATTGACGCGGGCGCGGACGTGAACGCGGCGGCCGAAGACGGTATGACCGCGCTGATTTCCGCTACGGGAGGGGGCCGCACCGGGACGGTGAAGGCCCTGATTGACGCTGGCGCGGACGTGGACGCGGCGGCCGAGGACCTCGGGACCGCACTGACGGTTGCGGCGCGGAACGGCCGCACCGGGACGGCGAAGATCCTCATCAACGCGGGCGCGGACGTGAACGCGAGGGACGGACACGGCAGGACCACCCTGATGTGGGCGGCAACGGGGGGCCGCACCGAGATTGTGGAGGCCCTGATCGACGCGGGCGCGGACGTGAACGCAAAACACCAGAATCGAACCGCTTTGTTTTTTGCCTCCAGGCAAGGCCATACGGAGATAGAAAATCTTCTGCTCGAAGGCGGAGCGGAGGACCTAAGAAATGATTAATGAAAAATGTAAAATGATTAATGAAAAATCAGTCATTAAACATCAGTCATTAATCATCGGCGGCTGTGCCGCCGCCCAAACCACTACGAGGAAGACTTGCCCCGACTCTAGTCGGGGTTGAGCCCGACGGGGCGGGGCTCCTACCGCGCCCCTCCCTTGCAGGTCATCGGCAATGTGCTATGCGAACGTCCATAATCTCCAAGGTTTGACTATCGAAGAAAATGTACACTTCCGTGGGGTGCCAGATGACTAATTCTTTCCATTTCTTTTTCTTGGTGGGGACAAGATAAATTCCCCCTTGCTGAAGGAGCACATGTCCAATGTAGTACTTCGTGTGGTGGAAATAGCCTGCGGAATGAGGAACCGTGGAAAGGTTTAGATCCTCCATCACATCCACCATTTGCTCGGCGAGAAGCATTGTAAGGTCTGGATCTTGGAGAGCATTATCTTCATTCAATACCATGTATTCGTACACATCCAGGTCAAATTTATCGGGGTCCTGAAGCTCACCGACCTCACCATCGTCTCCAAATGTAGCCACGTGAACAAATCCGTCAGAGTCGAGCGCGAAAATATATTCTTCGCTGACGACCAATTGGTCGAGTTGAATCTCGAATTCCTTGAGCATTCCTGCGCGCTGCATATCGGCATACGTGGGACCGGAATACCCTTTATCTCCTAAACCACCGTGGGCGTGGTAATACGCAAGTACTTGCTGTTCACGCTTCATTTCGGCGTAAAGTTTATTGTCCCGGGTATTAAGAAAGAAATTGTACTGAACGCCCGTACACCCCTCCTTCCGGATGTCGTCGAAGAGAGAGGTCTCCCCGGCCGTTCCGTCCTCCTCCGGGCCGGATGCTTTCTCCTTCGCCTCGGCAGCCACTCCCCACGAGGCAGCAAGAACTGCGAGGCAGAGAATCACCAGGATGGTGTTTTTCATCCCTCTACTCCGCCGCCTCATCCACGAACTTCCCCGTGCGGTCGATTGTCCCATAACCATTCTCTGTAGTAATAGTTGCCTTGCCGTCCTTGAACGGTCCTGGATTGGTATACTCGCCATAGACCACAGGAAATTTAGGGGGAATGACAAATTCCCCCGTCTTGTCAATAAACCCCCACTTATCGTTGATCTCAACAGCGGCCAAGCCTTCCGAGAAACTCAGTGCCCATTCAAACTTCGGCTCTATAACGACGTTGCCCTCGCGATCGATGTATCCGGCTTCCCAGTCCATGACACGTCGTCCGCTTTCATCCTCTTCGTCCTTCACGAGGTTGATGAAGGGTGCAAGGCCATCCGAGAACTTCCCCGCTTGAGTGAACTTCGGGCCGATCACGAATTTTCCGGTCTTGTCGATAAAGCCACACGCTTCCTCCGTGTAAACAAGCGCGCGGCCTTCCGAGAAATACTCAAGCTCTGGGTCGGGACCGCAAGACTCAAGCGCATGAGGAATGAATTGAGGCTCGACCACCCAGTTGCCTTTCTTGTCGATAAATCCCACCTTCTCGTTTTCCATTGACACGACACGGGCCAACCCCTCTGAAAAATCTCCCGGCTGATAGAACCTTCCGTCTATCACAACTTCCCCGTCTAAGTTCACGTAACCCATTCCGATTTCAATGCCACTATCAGGATGATGGGCTATCAGTGCTGGAGCCAGGCCTTCGGAATACTTCCCACGCAATTCGATGCGTGGTGTGTCCGTGGAATTTGTGTCCTTGTCGGCGTGGTCGTGCCCCTCGCATGGCTCTTCCTTCTCGTCCACCGCACCCTCCGCGTGCGCCTCTGGAAGCGCATTCCCTGTTTTCTTCTCGACGCAACTGATCGTCAGGAATGCGATGCAAAGCACGCAAAGAACGATTTGCAGCACGTTCCGTGGCCCAAGGCCCACAATTGTAGAATCGATCCCGATCCCTTTGAGCGTATTCATGTTGTCCTAATCGAAATTATACGCCTTTTCTACTGAAGTAAACAGCGATTGTGCTGATTATGGGCTACCCCCTGTCCCCTATCCCCTAACCCCTGTTCGGCTTTGCCGCCTCCGGCGGCTAAAGCACGCTGTACCTCGGGCCGCCGCCGCCCTCGGGCGTCACCCAGGTGATTATCTGGTAGGGGTCCTTGATGTCGCAGGTCTTGCAGTGGACGCAGTTCGAGAAATTAATCTGCAGGCGCAGGCCCCGCGGCGCGCCCGCGTCCTCGACGATCTCGTAGACCTTCGCCGGGCAGAACCGCTCGCAGGGATTCTTGAATTCCTCGCGGCAGCGCGTGACGCAAACCTCCGTGTCGGCGACGTGAAGGTGGGCGGGCTGGTCCTCGCTGTGAATGGCGCCCGAGAGATAGACGCACTTCGGCTTGTCGAACGTCAGGCGGTCGTCGTACTTGTCCACGGCGCACGCCGGGTCGAAATCCCCGGCCCTGCCGTAGTACGAGGGGTCGGGCCTCGTAGGAAGGCGCTTTAGGAAACCCCGGCCCCCGAGCAGCGAGTGGAGCGATGAGCGGACAATTCCCTGGAGCAGGCCGCCCTTGAAGCACTGGTGGAAGTTGCGCACGGGCCAGAGTTCCTCTTTGATCCAGCTCCGCTCGACGCGCCCGGCGTAGCGCGAGAGCACCCGGGCTGAGGAATCCTTCTCGACGAGCGTCTCGAACGCCGTCTCCGCCGCGAGCATGCCGCTCTTCATGGCGAGGTGGATGCCCTTCAGGCGACGCGAGTCGAGAAGACCGGCGCTGTCGCCCGCGAGCATGAAGCCCTCGCCGTAGAGGCGCGGCACCGAGAACCACCCGCCCTCCGGGATGGTCTTCGCGCCGTACTGGACGCATTCCCCCCCCTCGAGCACTTTCGCGATGCGGGGATGGCGCTTGAGGCGCTGGAGCTCGACCTGCGGGTCGAGGTAAGGGTTCGCGTAGTCGAGGCCGACGACCAGGCCGAGCGAGACGAGATTCTTGTCCATGTGATAGACGAAGGCGCCGCCGTAGACGCTCCCCCCCAACGGCCAGCCCATGGTGTGGAGCACGCGGCCCTTCTCGTGGTTTTCGGGCCTGACCTCCCACACCTCCTTGACGCCTATGGAATACACCTGCGGGTTTTTCCCCGCGTCGAGCTTCAGCTCGTCCGCGAGCACTTTCGTAATCGTGCCGCGCGGGCCCTCCCCCACGACCGTGACCTCGGCGTGGATGTCCACGCCCGGCTCGAAGTTCGCCTTGCGCTTCCCGTCGGCGCCGACGCCCTTGTCGCCCGTGCGCACGCCGATGAGGCGCTTGCCCCCGACGCAGGCGTCGGGACAAGTTTCGAGAAGGGGCCGGGCGCCCGCGAACTCCGGAAAAACCTGGACGTCCATCGCCTCGGCCTGCTTGGATAGCCACGCCGCCACGCGCGAGAGCGACACGACGTAATGGCCGCGGTTGTCCAGAAAACGCGGCACGAAGGGCAATTTCCACGCGCGCCGCTTCGTCAGGTAGGCCACGTCGTCGGAGGTGACCCTGCTTTCGAGGGGAAAGCCTCTCTCCATGTGGTCGGGAAGAAGCTCCTCCAGCGCCCTCGGGTCCATGACGGCGCCCGAGATGCCGTGCGCCCCCATGTGCGCGCCCTTCTCGATGACCAGGATAACGGGGTCGAGGCGCCCGCCCTGCTTCTCGCCGCCCTCGACGGCCGCGTTGTGCGCGTCCACCAGCTGCTTCAGCCGCACTGCCCCCGCGAGGGACGCCGGCCCCCCTCCCACGAACAGCACGTCCGCGTCGAGGACTTCGCGCCGGACGTCGTTTCCCTTGCTCATCGTCCAGTATGTTGGGCGTAAGAGGAGGTGTCAACCCGCGACTTCGTCGGGGCAAGCCCGCCTGTGTCGGGCAAGCCCGCACTCAATTACAAACCGAAAACTCCGATAAAGCCTCAATTCTTTCTAACGCCGTGACACGCTGCGCTCGTCGCGCAAGCGAGTTCCCCAATACCAAAACTGGCGACACATCGGATCTTAGCATAGTTGCAAACACTTTTCGGCTGCCGTATACTGAAATTGCTCTTATGTGAAACAAGCGGATTCCTACACCCTAGGGTGAAGGACGGTATTTCTGCATGAGCATTCGCGAGAGGTGGCTGCTTGGTCTGTGCTTCTTCGCCTCGGGAGCGACGAGCCTCGCTCTCGAAGTCGTCTGGGCCAAGGAGCTCTCCTACGTTCTCGGCAACACCCTCTGCGCCGTCTCCACCGTCGTAGCCGCCTTCATGGTCGGCCTCTGCCTCGGAAGCGGCCTCGCCGGACGCTACGCAAAGCTCGTCCGCACCCCCCTGATGGCCTACGCCGTGATGGAGTGGGGCATCGCCCTCTGCGGAATGGCCTCCATCCCTCTGTTCCGCTCGACCGAGCCTCTGTTTCGGGTGCTCTACAACGCCCTGGAGCCCGGGCACGGAACGTTCCTGCTGGCGCGCTTCGCGGTGGTGTTCGTGGTGATGATGGTGCCGGTGACGCTGATGGGGATGACGCTCCCGGTGGTGGTGGGGGCGTACGGTAGGAGGAAGAAGAGGTACGATTTCGAGGCGGGGATTCTCTACGGGGTGAACACGCTGGGAGCGGTGACGGGGACGCTGGCGGCGGGGTTTGTGCTGGTGCCGTGGCTCGGGTTGTGGAAGACGTGCGTGGCGGTGGGGATGACGGACGGCGTGGTGGGCGTGGCGGCGTGGTTGATACACCGGCGGGTGGGAGCCATCACGGATGTGCGATCACGGGAAGCCGCGGAGGCAAAGGGAATCAAGCAGAGGAAAAAGCCTGAAGGAGAAAGAGGGGAAAAGGCGGGGCAAAAAGGGTGGACGGGAATGCAGAAATTGATCGGGGGGGTATTTCTGGTGTCGGGAGCGGTAGCGATGGTGTACGAGGTGGGGTGGTGCCGGCTGCTGGCGCTGGTGCTGGGGCCGAGCGTGCACGCGTTTTCGGTGATGCTGGCGATGTTCCTGGCGGGAGTGGGACTGGGAAGCGTGGCGGCCGCGAGGTGCGTGCAGAAAGTGAAGAGGCCGTTGATGGTGATGGCGGGAATGGAGGCGGCGATTGGACTGACGGCGCTAGGGACGATGGCGTTCTACAACGAGTTGCCGAAGTGGTATTTTACTTTGTTCCGGACGATGGTAAGCGGAAAGGGAGTGGAGTGGAGCATCGTCGCGCAGGGAGTCATCGCGGGGATGGTGGTCCTGTTGCCGACTTTGGGTATGGGTGCGCTGTTTCCGGTGGTGGTGAGGGTGTTTCGGGAGGCGGCGAGAGAAGGAATGAGGCCGGAGAGCAACGTGGGAGGGTTGTACGTGCTGAACACGGCGGGAGGGGTCGTGGGAAGTTTGGTTGCGGGGTTTTGGCTGGTGCCTGGGATAGGGATGTGGAGGACAGTGCTGATAGCGAGCGGGTTGAGCGTGGTGTTGGGGATCATCCTGTGCATGGCCGCGCATGAGGTGAGGATAGTTCCCAAGACAGCGTTCGCCTTTACCGCCGCCCTCGCCACGGTTGTGGGCATTGCGATTCTTCCCGGTTGGGACGCGCTTCTTCTCAACCAAGGATTCTATCGTGAAATGCGTCGTGCGAAAGAATTCGACAAAAGGAAAATACTTGAGGGACAGTCGATGCTTTATTACCGCGAGGGCATCAACACGACCGTGGCGATTCTAAGATTCCCGGGCACCGTCAGTCTGAGGATATCGGGTAAGGTGGATGCCAGTTCACACGCCGCAGATCTTTACACGCAATTTCTCAGCGGGCAGCTTCCGATGCTGTTCGCCCGCAATCCCCGCCGCGTAGCCGTCATCGGTTTCGGAAGCGGCATGACTACCGGAACCATGCTCCGCTATCCCTTCATCGAATCGCTCGACATCGTGGAGATCGAGGAAAGCGTCATGGAAGGCTCGACCCTGTATTTCAAGTTCCTCAACCACGATCCCGTTGCCGATTCCCGCACGCGCCTGATACTCGAAGACGGGCGCATCCAGATGACTTACACGGACAAAGTGTACGACGTGATAACGTCGGAGCCTTCCAATCCGTGGATTGCAGGAATTGCCAATCTCTTTACGGTTGATTTTTACAAGCTGGTACGCGCGCGGTTGGCGCCCGACGGCGTCTTCTGCCAATGGTTTCAGCTTTACGAGGTCTCCGAGGAAACGTTCAAGGCCGTACTGGCAACCCTGCATGAAGTCTTTCCGCACGTAGCCGTCTTCATGACAAGATCGGGCGATTCGCTGACCCTCGCTTCGCGTGAGCCGATCGCGATCCCGTGGGAGACTCTCGAGGAGCGTTTCAACCGGGAATATGTCCGCGAAGCGTTTTACGACTTCAAGATTCAGAATCCCCTCGAACTTCTCTTCTTCTTTCTCGCCGGTACGGACGGGGTGGAAAAATACATAGCCGATACGGTGGAGCGCAACACGGACGACAACGCGTGGCTGGAGCACCGGATGCCTTACGACTTCTTCAATATGGGATTGCAGGACATAGGGTCGGAACTTGTCAAGCGGTTCGCAAAAAGCAGGGCGGCCGATCTTAAGAAGACGGTACCCGGCATACCCATGGAGGAAGCCGTGGAGGCAATCATCAATTTCATGTATTTATCCGGATTCGAGGTGCGTGGCGACTCCGAGATCTTCGACTACTGGCAGTATTGGCGCGGGCCGATTGTCTCGGGATTCCATGATGCTTTTGAAGAAGAAGGCAACGAGGCGATGGTGGAAAACATAGGTGCGTGGAAAGAGGAAGGCGAAAAGCGAAGGAAGGCTTTCTTGCGTGCCACAATCGCCGTTGCACGGGCGCTCAAGAATCTCCAATTGCAGCAGAAGTCGGTGCGGCCCAAAACGCTCGTAAAAGAAGCCTTAGCCATGGTGCCCGATCTTCCGGATGCCTTGCTTGCCTCGGGAATATTCGCTCTCGAGGAAAAAGATTACGCGCAGGCGGAAGAATATTTTCGCAGAACGCTGGAATATCGCTGGAGCAACTCGTACCATAGCGCGGCAATCGGACTGGCCGAGGCGCTTGAAAAGCAGGGGCGTTTGAATGAGGCCCTGATCTACGCGCGAATCGCGAAGAAAAAGAATCCGTACTACCCGCAAGCCTTCGAGCTCGAAGCCCGCCTGCTCCACCGCCAGGGCGAAACGGAATCGGCCTTGAAGCTTCTGAAGGAGGGGCTCTTCTACAATCCGGACGAAGTCACGTTGCTGAAGGCACGGAGGGATTTCGGCGCCAGGCGCCCCCTCGCAAGCAACCTTCGCAAACACGCAACCCCTCGCTACGACGCCTTTGGCTCGGGAGCGCGCGAAGAGGACTCCGGGATGGCCTCTGCTAGAACAGCCCTTTGATCCGGCCCTTGTCGTCGAGGTCGATGGCCTCGGCGCACGGGACGCGCGGAAGGCCCGGCATGGTCATGATTTCGCCCGTGAGGGCCACCAGGAAGCCGGCGCCGGCGCTCGGCCGGATGCGGGGGACCTGGATGGTGAAGTCGGTCGGGCGGCCGAGAACCTTCGGGTTGTCGGTGAGGCTGTACTGCGTTTTCGCCATGCAGACCGGGAGCTTGTCGAGGCCGAAGGACTCGAGGCGGGCGATCATCTTCTTGGCGGCGGGGCTGATCTCGACGCCCGAGGCTCCGTAGATCGCGGTGGCGATCTTGTTGATCTTGTCGGGAATCGATTCCTTGACGTCGTAGATGGGGCTGAACTTCGACTTTTTCTTCGTGGCCTCCATGACGCTGCGGCCGAGGTCGAGCCCGCCTTCGCCTCCCTTTTCCCACACTTCCGACAGGGCTATTTCCGCGCCGAGGCCCTTGACATGGGAAAGCACCCATTTGATCTCCTCGTCGGTATCCTGGGTGAAGCGGTTGAGGGCGACCACGCAGGGGACGCCGAACTTCCCGATGTTCTCGATGTGTTTCTCGAGGTTCACGATTCCGCGCTTCACGGCGTCGAGGTTCGGCTTCAGCACCTCGTCGCGCGCGGCGCCGCCGTGCCAGCGCAGGGCGCGCATGGTGGCCACAAGCACCGTGGCGCGCGGCTTGAGGTTCCCGGCGCGGCACTTGATGTCGAAAAATTTCTCGGCGCCCAGGTCCGCCCCGAAGCCGGCCTCCGTGACCACGTAGTCGGCGGTCTTCAGCGCCAGCCGGGTGGCGATGAGGCTGTTGCAGCCGTGGGCGATGTTGGCGAACGGGCCGCCGTGCACGAAGGCGGGCACGCCCTCGAGCGTCTGGACGAGGTTGGGTTGGAGCGCGTCGCGCAAGAGGACCGCCATGGCGCCGTGCACCTTCAACTTATCCGCGGTGACAGGCTCGCCCTTGCGGTTGTAGGCTACGAGGATGTTCCCCAGGCGCTTCTTGAGATCCGGCACATCCGAAGCCAGGCAGAAAATGGCCATCGTCTCCGAGGCCACCGTGATGTCGAAAGCGTCCGCGCGGGGGACGCCGTTCGTGGTTCCCCCCAGGGCGACGACGACGTTGCGCAGGGCGCGCTCGTTCATGTCCATGGCCCGATTCCAGAGAACGTACTTGAGGTCGATGTCGAGGGCGTTGCCGAAGTGGATGTGGTTGTCGATGAGGGCCGCAAGAAGGTTCGTCGCGGAGGTGAGGGCATGCAAATCGCCCGTGAAGTGGAGGTTGATGTTCTCCATCGGCACCACCTGGCTATTGCCGCCGCCCGCCGCGCCGCCCTTGATGCCGAAGACGGGGCCCATCGAAGGCTCGCGAATCGCCACGAGCGTCTTCAGCCCCAGCTTGGTGAGCGCCTGCGCCAGCCCGATGGTCGTAAGGGTCTTGCCCTCGCCCATCGGCGTGGGCGTCATGGCCGTAACAAGAATAAGATTCCCGTCGGGCTTGTTTTTCCGTTTCTCGATGGCCGAGAGCCGCACCTTGGCTATGTGGTGGCCGTAGGGCTCATATTCGTCCTTGCCGAGATCCAGCTTCGAAGCCACCTTCTCGATGGGAAGTAATTTCGCCTTCTGGGCTATTTCAATGTCTGATGGAAGCGTTTTTGGGCTCATGTCTTGACAAACTCCAGGTGTAAACGTTCGTGAGCATGGATTGTTTTTTCGTCTATTACAAGACCCGGCTTCGCCGCCATATAGACGGGAAGCCGTCTCGTCTTCCGGGCGGTTTCGACGCCCGTAGGAAGTGTACGTGCCGTGGTCATGGCTTGGCGCAACGCAAGCGTAGACGTTCGTGAGCGGACGTAACCTTTGCCATCACCATGGCGCGGCTACGGTAGCACAGCCTTTCCTGGTTTGCAAATTCCGCTCATGCAGGCGCGGCGGAGCGCCTCGACCTCCCGGCGCCTGAGCGAGCGACGCCCGCCGGGCTCAAGACGCGCGAGCGCGACGGGGCCGACGGCGACGCGCCTGAGCTTGAGCACGGGATGCCCCGCGGCGCCGAACATGCGCCGCAGCTGGCGGTTGCGCCCCTCGCGCAGGGCTATCTCGAACCACGTGTGCTCCTTTTGCCGAAGGCGGCGGATGCGGCAGGGCCGCAGGCGGACGCCGTCGAGGCGGATGCCACGCCGCAGGCGGTCGAGCGTTTTCTCGCCTGGCCTGCCCTGCACCTTCACGTGATAGATTTTCTCGACCCCGTGCCGAGGGTGCATGAGCGCCCGGGCGAGCTCGCCGTCGTTCGTGAGAAGAAGCGCCCCCTCGCTCGCAAAATCGAGCCTTCCTACCGGGTACACGCGCTCCCTGACGCGCTTGAGGAAATCCCGGACGCAGGGCCGTCCGCGCGGGTCGTCGAGCGTGGTCACGACGTTCCGCGGCTTGTGAAAAAGAAGATAGACCTTGCGCTCCGGCCTGCTAACGAGCTTTCCGTCCACCTTTATGGAATCGCGCGCCGCGTCGGCCTTGGCCCCGGGCGTGCGCACGACGCGGCCGTTCACCGTGACCCGTCCCTCCGAGAGAAGCCGCTCGGCGCGCCTCCTGGAGGCGACGCCGGCGCGCGCAAGAATCTTTTGAAGGCGCTCTTCCATGGCAGGGCATGATAGCACGCGGCGGTCCGGCGGGCCCGCCCAGCCGCGGGGGGGTTGACATCCAGCCCGTCCATCCTGTATATTATATTCCTGTATATGTATATAAAGTGATACTGCCATTAACACGGTCGGGATGGTACCCAGAAGATGGTTATGTTCCCTTTCGACGCAACGAAACAACGCCGCAGCGTTTTCGGGTTTTCTTCCGTTGCCTTTCGGCAAACGACCCGTACCGTAATTGCGGCACACCACCACACAACGACCCATTAAAAAAACCTCTCTCCTAAAAACTAAAACGACCCGACGCTTCTCGTCCGCCTCGAGCGGCGGCTCCCTCGGCGAGCGCATGCGCAGCTTTCGCAAAAGCCAGAACCTCACGCAAGAGAATATGGCCCATCTGCTGGGTATTCACTTCCAGAGCGTGCTGCGCTACGAGAAGGGGATCATGACGCCGGGCGCCGACATCCTGATGAAGCTCACCGAGCTTTTTCAACTCAACCCAAGCTGGCTGCTCTTCGGGCACGACCCACAGTATCTGCCCAAGGACGATGAGCCGAGCACGGCAGTTTACGATGCTTCTTCCGCTATTTCACCCAGCGTGCGCGCGCCCTTCGCGGACTACCGCACGACGCCTCCTCCCAACGCCCTGGTAGAAGCCGCGGCGGTGCCGCTCCTCAAGCGCATCGCGGCGCTGGCGAATCTGCCTCCCAAACGGACCCAGATCGAGCGTCGGATTCTCCTGCCCAAAGCCTGGCTCATGCACCCCGACGAGACGTGCCTCGTGACGGTGCAGACGAAGGCGCTCCGCTCGAGCCTTCGCCCGGATGACATGCTGGCCCTCGACTGGAGCGACCGCGGCGCCTCGACCGCCGAGGGAAACATCGTGGCCGTCCGCCTCGGACAGCGCATCGCCCTCAAGCGCTTCGTGCTCACGCCGTTGTATTACCTTTTCGAGGATGACGAGTCCCGGAAGCCCGTTCGGGTCTCGAAGAACGAGGGCTCGCCCGTCCTGGCGCGCGGTCTCTTTACCCTGCGGCAGACATAGCAGTTCCAGCGCTTTGCGGAACCACGAGCGTCCCGAGTATTTAAGCGTGTTCTCCGGCTAGACGCGCGGACGCTTCCCTTCAGGGAAGCTGAAGAAGCTCCACGCCGTTTTCCGAGCAGACGGGGGCGCACTGCGCGAGAAGCGCCTGAAAAATCTCCAGGTGCCCGCCTTCGTGAAATGCCATATAGCCGTACTGGCGGTGCAGGCGCTCGACTTCCCGCGCATGGATGAGGAGATGGGTAAAACCTTTTTCGCGCAGGACGCGGGCCAGCGTCTCGGCGGAGTCCGCCTCCGCCGCGTATTCCACGATCGCCGTGCGGTCGTAGGCCGTGTCCGATTCGTGGGGAACGCGAAGATAATAGGTGCGGGTTTCGCCGACCAGAAGAATTTTGTCCGAAGGCGCGAGCTTCTCGTTGGCGCACTGCGCCGCGGGGCGGTAAGGGACATGGCGCGCGAGCCATTCCTCGCGCTCGTGCGGAGCGCCGAAGAGCGGCACGGCCGGCTCGATAACGGCGTGGTGGTACACGGCAAACGAGAACAAATTGACGGCAACGCACCAGCCGGCGAGCCCCCCGAGCGCCCGGCGGAGCCACGGCCGACCCTCGCCCGCCCGCCGCATGCCCCACACGGCCGCCACGGCCCAGACCGCAAGCGCCGGAAACAACAGCCGCAGCCACACGAGGGTCGCCGCCCACAAAACGTACATGAGCGCCGACCACGCGAGAAGCCAGCGCAGGGACCGCATCCTCGCCGCCGCGAAAAGCACCAGTGGAACGGCGGCCAGATAGAACACTCCGGGCTCGCCGAAGTGGCCGTAGCGGCGGCTTTCCATCGTGAGCCGCCAGGGAAGAAGAAAAAATTCCGAAACCCCGCGCGTGCTCAGGATATCATGTTCGTACTGAGTTCCCGCAAACGGCGGCATGGGAAAAACATGGCCGAAGGCGGGATAGACGGGGTTCCCCGTGCGGACGGCGGTTCGAACGTACCAGGGCGAAGCCACCAAGACCGCCACCGTGCCGAAGACCGCGGCGGCCTTCGCAGCGGCCCCGAGCGAGCGGCGGCGCCATCCGGCGCTCAACGTGACGGCAACCCCCAGCGCCGCGCCGAACACGACGGCGGAGTATTTCGCCCCCATGGCCCAGCCCGCGAGCACGCCGCTCAGCGCAAGCAGCGCGCCGCGTCGCTCCGTTAATCCGCGCTCGGCAAAGGCGAGCGACAAGACGCAGATAAAGGCAATGGTCGTATCGTTTTTAAGAATACTTCCCAGGCCCAGCACGGCGGGCGTCGTGATATAGAGGAGGGAAGCCGCGAACGACCACGCGCGCGGGAGCCATATACGCGCAAGCGCGTACACGGCCGCCGCGGAGAAGACCGCCGCCAGCGCGTTCCACGCCTGCGCCAGCTCGTAGGAGGGAAAAAGCAGGAGAAAGAACGTGATGAGCATCTCGGTGTTCTGAGGAAAAAACGTGTGGTGGTTGTAAGGGTAGGTTGAAAGACCGCCCTCCAGCACGTAACGGTTTGAAAGGCCCAGATTGAGCGCCAGCGTGTCGTAAAAGGTGGGCGGCACGAAGGACAGCACGACGGGGACGAGGAGCACGCCGGCGAGCGCGAGGCCGAGCGCCGCCTCCGCGGCGCTCAGCGAGCGAATCCACGCTCCGCCTCGCTCCCATGCGGCCAGGACAAAGCGGCGAGTCCGCCCCGCCGTCGCGGCGAGCGCCACCGCCAGCGCGCCGTAGGCCGTCCAGGGGTTGTACAGGCCAGCGAGTCCCAGAAAGAACATGAGAAGACTCAGCACTCCCATTCCCACCCCGACGGCCGCAAGCGTTCTCAGGAGAAAACCCTCTTTCCATTCTCCAAGGGCGGCGTCGAGAACCACTTCGCCTACGCCGCGCATCGCCAGCACGGCCGCGCCGAGCAGCACCCAGACGCCGAGGGCTTCCGCCCACACACGAACATGGGCATGCGCTTGCACGAGCAGCATCCCCACACCCCACAGCGCCGCGGCGGCGGCCGCGCCGCGCCCCAGCGAGCGGCTCTCCCACATCATGGACAGGGCACCCCTCGGGAATCCCGGGCCATGCGTTTCGAGAAATGGCTCCTGAGGGCTTCCAGGAAATCGCCGCTGACCTTCTCCAGGCTCACGTACAGCCATCCCATAGCGGTACGCCCTACGCCTCCTCGTCCCCGCGCCCGCCCGCAAGCCAGACGCCCACGCCCGAAAAGAAAACCAACACCCCGCCGAGCATGACGAGGCTCGTCCGCGGCGAGACGAACATATTCGCAACCCCCAACACGCCCCCCGCGATTCCCACCAGGCACGAAACGTTCACCACGGCGGGAACGGAGGGCCATTTCCCCTGGAGGCGGAGCGCGTAATGGTCCTTGCTGCCAAAATAGAAGGGGCGTCCTTTAAGCGTCCTCAAAAGGCTTACGTAAGCCATGTCGAACAGGGGAACGCACAGGATAAAAAGGGGACTAAGGAAGCCCAAAGGATTTCGGTCCGAGTAGTCGGCGACCAGGGCGAACGTGGCCAGTACGAGGCCCAGGAACATGCTTCCCGTGTCGCCCAGGTAAATGCTCGCCGGATGATAGTTGTGGCGCAGGAAGCCGAGAAGGCTTCCAAGAAGCGTCGCCGCCACGAAGCTCATAAAAGAGGCGTTCGTGAGCACGGAGATACCCATGAAAAACGCGGCCGCGACCAGGGCCGTACCGCCGGCGAGGCCGTCCATGATGTCGATGATGTTGAGTGCGTTCATCATGCCTATGACCCAGATGACGGTGAGCGCCGCGTTGAGCCACGGCGGCAGGATGGCGAGCTCGATGACGATGTCGCTGCGCACCAGCACGAACGCGGCAAGAAGCTGGCCAAGGAACTTGACCTTGGGTGTGATGGCCCCGAAGTCGTCGAGAAGACCCAGCGTGACCACAATGTTCGCGGAAAGCAGAAGTCCCAAAATTCGCGGCTCGTAGTCGAATACGACGCCGTAGGAGAGAAGAAAGGCGATGTAGACGGCGAGGCCGCCGAGGTAGGGAACGGACTCGGTATGAACCTTCAGGTGTCCATCCGGCCGGTCCACGATGCCGAAGCGGCGCGCGGCCGCCGCGGCCAGCGGCGTCCCGTAAAGGGAGAGAAGAAAAGAAAGCGCGAAGGCGAGGAGCAGGAGCAGCATAGGCGCTTTAAGGTGCGCTCTTCGTGAGCTTTCTCATGGACCCGGCACAATTCCCTCCAAGGTGAGCCTCCTCCTAAAGGCCCGCCTGTCCGTGCGGCCGGGCGCCGCCGAGGAGGGACCGCGACGCGGAGTTGGAAACAACTTCTCCCCACAGGCTGTTCGGGTTGGCTCGCTCGATGCGCACCGGCACGAGCCGCCCGACGAGCGCGGCGTCGCCCGGGAAATTCACCACGTAGTTCGCCTCGGTGCGGCCGGTGAGGGCGCCCCCGCCCCTCTTGCTCGAGTCCTCCACGAGCACCTCCTCGGTGCGTCCCTCGCAGGCGCGCAGCGCCCGCTCCTGCATGGGTCGATGCATGGCCTGGAGCCGCTCCAGGCGGTCCCGCTTCGCGGCCTCGGGCACCGTGTCCTCGTAGCGCGCGGCGGGCGTGCCGCGGCGCGGAGAATACTTGAACGAATACATCCACTCGAAACCCGCCTCGCGCACGAGCGACATCGTCTCCTGGAAATCTTCCTCCGTCTCGCCGGGGAAGCCCACGATGACGTCGGTCGAGAGGGCGATTCGGGGCATCTTCTTGCGAAGAAGCGCCGCCTTTTCGAGATACTCCTCGCGCGTATAGAAACGCTTCATGCGCCGGAGCACGCGGTTCGAGCCGGCCTGCACGGGAAAATGCAGGGCCTTGGCGATGGTGTCGTAGGCGGCCATGACGTCCATCGTCCGCTCGGTGAACTCGCTCGGGTAGGACGTGACGAAGCGCACCCGCTCGAGCCCCTTCACCCGCGCCACCGCTTCTAGCAAGTCGGCAAAATCCCTGCCGCCCGAGCTATAGGAGCTGACGTTCTGCCCGAGTATCTGCACCTCCTTGTAGCCCCGCTCGGCGAGCAACCGGGCCTCGGCGAGAACGTCCTCGAACGGGCGGCTCACCTCGGCGCCGCGCGTCACGGGCACGATGCAGAAGGTGCAGACCTTGCTGCAGCCTTCCATAGCCGTTATGTACGCCTTCACCTTCGAGCCGCGCCGGATGTACCGCGGATCGTAGTAGAGCGCATCGGCGTAGCGTCGCATATCGACCTGCGGGGTCTGCTCCTCGATGCGGCGGTCGAGGAGCTCGGGCAAGTGGTTCGTGCCGCGCGTCCCCAGGACGACGTCCACGTAAGGCGCGCGCTCCAGAACGCGCTCCCGGTCGTGCTGGGCCACGCACCCGCAGACGACGAGGAGAAGGTCGGGGCGGCGGCGCTTGAGGAGCTTCAGGCGGCCAAGGTCAGAGTAGAACTTCTCGGCGGCCTTGCCGCGCACAGAGCACGTATTGAGCAGGATGACGTCGGCCTCCTCGGCCGCCGCACAGGTGCGGTAGCCGCGCCGCTCCAGATGCCCGGCCAGCTTTTCCGAGTCGTGGTCGTTCATCTGGCAGCCCCAGGTCTCGACGAAATAGCGTTTCGGCGCTTCCATACTTTTTTAAGTATGGGCCATCTCCGACGCCGCGTCAACGTCTCCCTGCCCTCCCCCATCCCGATATACAAGCAAGGAAGCGGCGGGGCGGACAAGGCCTTGTTTTTCAATCCTCTTCCTCTATATCGGGATTGGGGGCCCGTACACACGCTTGACAACGGGCACCCCCCGTGCTATTCTGGGGGCACCCTAGACAGCGCAGTTTCCACAAACTGCGCACAGTCCCTCCTCAAAAAAGGGGCGCTTATGCGCCCCTTTTTGTTTACGGTCTCGGGCCGCGGTGCGCAGGCCCCGTCCTCTATCGCAGCGGGGCGAGCGCGCCCGGCCAATTCTCTCGAAGAACTTTCTTCGGATAGCTGTAGGCGCGGGGGGAAAAATCGCCGCTCTCGATTCGGTAGGCGATTTCGGTCGGGCCGTAGTTGTAGGCGACGAGGGCGGTCTCGACGCTTCCGAAGCGGCGCATCAGGTCTCTCAAGTAGTAGGCGCCGCAGTCGATGTTGAGCCAGGGATCGGTGAGCCTCTCCGTGTCGCTCTCCAGACCGAATCCCAGCCCCGCCGCAAGGTACTGCCCCGTCGAGGGCATAATCTGCATGAGTCCCACGGCGCCCTTGGGCGAGACGGCCTGGGCATTGAAGGAGCTTTCGGTGGCTATCACGGCGAGAATCATCTCCGGCGAGAGGTTGTACTTGAGGCTTGCGAGGTACACCGCGTAGGCAATGGTCTCCGCTTCTTGCTCGGACAGGGGGGCCGGATAGCGTTCGAGGTAGTGCTTGATTTGGAACACCTCGTGCCAGTTGAAGCCGTCCATCATCAGGACCGGCTCGGCGTGGCGCGCCTGGTGCTGCGGAACGGGGGAGCGCACAGAAGGGCCGTCGCTCGGCGCGAGGTTAAGGCTCACCCCCATGCCGAGGCACAGCGCGGCTCCCAAGGCGCATCGAACTTGTCTCCCTTTCATATGCCCCCGCCCTTAGGCGGATAATTCCCTTGATTACGCCATCAAAGAAGTGAGTATACCACATTTTGTAGCGTTTGTCAAGTCCCCCCATAGATTGGGGCTGATTTGCGGTGCTTACGCCCTGAATCCCTCCCTTGCGTCTTTTTGGCCGGAAACCGACTACCGTTTTCTCTTTCCGAGCCCACTGAGAAGGTCGGCGGCTTCCTGCGACTTGGGGATGTGACGCATGAGCTCCTCAAGTTCATGGCGCGCGCGCGTCTTCATGCCCTTCTCGATGTAGAGCTTTGCAAGCTCCAGGCGGGCCTCCTCGTTCACGAGATCAAGCGAGATGGCCTTTTCGAGCGAGGTGATGGCTCTCTTGATCCATTTCGGGTTCTTCCTTTGCGCTCGCCCCATGAGGATGTAGAACTCGGGGCGGCCGGGGTTAGCCGAAACGGCGGCTTCGCAGAGTTGGATGCACGGCCAGTAATCGTTTTTCTTGAAGGCCGCTTGCGCCTGATGGTAGTAGCTCTCGGCGATGCGCAGCTTATCCTCCTGCTCTTTTTCCTTGCTCGTTTTGATCGTGCTCACGCGCACCCTGTATTTCTCGTCGTCAAGCAGCTCGGCGTCGTCATGCACCGGCGCCTGGTCGGGCGCGCGCGCCTTGCGATTGAGCATGAGAAGATAGGCCTCCGAAAGGCGCATCCCGATCATGGCAAGCTCGTGCGAGAGGGCCTTGCGCACGGCCGGTGAGAAGCGCTCCGCGGCGTACTCCTGCGCGAGGGCCGCGTGGGCGCTCTCCACATGCGCGTCGATGGCCGTCGAAGAAACACCCAAAACGTCCGCGGGCCCCGGCGCCTCGCGCAGCTTTTCGTAAAAGGACAGTATCTTCTGCTTCTCGGCCTCCTGCTCTTTCGAGACGAGTGTTTCGGCGTTGAGGGCATGCTCGAAAAGATCCGCGTCGAGCCACTGGGGCTCTTCCGAGGCGACGGGGATGGCGCCCATCCACACAAGACACGCAACCAATCTCGCCGCGTCATCGGTCTCCAGGGGACTGCTTGCCAAGAGCTCGCGGAACGAGGACGCGGCCTCCACCATGCCCAAAAAGTACGCCTCTTCCGACGTGAGCGCAATGTGCTTGGCAATCTCCATGGAGGACATCGTCAGCGCGGGACTTGCCTTGATGTCGCGCATGACCTCCGCGGCCTTGGCCACGTCTTCCGGCTGGCAGACCTCCCACATGAGCGCCGCGAGCGAAAGGGAAAAATCGTGCGGCACGGCCGACGGGCCTGTCGCGCCGAAGGCGCACTTGATTTCGGGATTCTGCGTGAAGAAGCGCAGCGGCGAAGCCAGCCCCCGCAGGTCCTTCACGAAGGCCGCGCCGTCTCCCGCGATGTTGACGACCGCGCCGGCGTGGGCGTACACGTCGAAGCGGTGCGCGCCGAAGGAGAAGCACAAGGCGCCGGTTTTCTTCTGGCGAAACATGTTTCCCAAAAGCGCCGGAAGCGAGACGTGCTCCAAATTAATTCTCGCCGTCTCCCGCAGGAGGGGCGGGCGGAACGGCGTGCGTTTTTCGGGAATTTTTTCCTGCCCCGTGATGGGGCGCAGCCGCGGAGGAGGCACCGGTTTGGCCGGCGCCACAGGGCGCGGCCTGGGAGCGGCGCGCTCGGCCGCGGGGGGCGCGGGCTCGGGTTCCGCGGGCTCGGGTTCCGCGGGCTCGGGTTCCGCGGGCTCGGGTTCCGCGGGCTCGGGAGCCTCCTCCTCCGACGGGGCCGGCTCCGCGAACGCCTGATTCATCACATGCAAAAACTCTTCGGTAAATTCCTCCATCGAGGCGTAGCGCGCGTTGCGGTCGGGCTGGACGGCGCGCCGCACCACCGTTTGCAGCGCTTCGGGCACCGAGCCCGGAAACGCAAGGCTCGAGGGGTCCATGAGCGCGAGCTCCTTCATGTAAGGGAAAAAGGCGTTGGCCTTAAAGAGCCGCTGCCCCGCGAGCAGCTCGTAGAGCACGGCGCCGAGAGAGAAGACGTCGCAGCGCCCGTCGAGCACCTCTCCCGGTTTGAGGTTTCCTATCTGCTCGGGCGCGCTGTAGCCCACTTTGCCGAGGAAGTAGCGGTAGTCGGTCTGGACGTTCTCGTCCTCGCCGCGGACGAACTTGGCGATGCCGAAGTCAATGACCTTTACGCGGACGGAGCCGTCCTCGGTCGCAAGCAGAATGATGTTGTCGGGAGCGATGTCGCGGTGGTAGATGCCCTGTTGATGGGCGGCCACGAGTCCCCCGGCCACCTGCCATACGATTTCGGCGGCCTCCTGGGGCAGAAAGGGCTTTCCCGCTCCAAACCGTTTTTGAATCGTGTCCCCTTCGACGAACTCCCAGACGGCGTAGATGAGGCCGTCATCGGTCTGGCTGAAATCGTGCAGGATCGCAAGGCTCGGGTGGGAAAGACGCTCGGCGATTTGGGCCTCGGCGCGGAACCGCTCGTAGAAATTGGGCTGCTCCCCCAGTTCCCTGCGGATGACCTTGATGGCGCGGAAGCTCCCGAGGCGCGTGTGGCGGGCCTTGTAGACCGAGGCCATGCCGCCCTCGCCCAGAAGCTCCACGATTTCGTAGTCGCGAATCGTTCGGCCCACCATGCCCGCCTCCGCGGGCGCCTGCCCCGGGACTTGCGGCGCCTCGGAGGGCCGGGGGACGGCGCGGTCTAAATCCTTGAGCAGAGCCGAGGGATTCCCGTAGCGGTCCTCCGGGTTTTTGTCCAGGCACTTCAAGACGACCGATTCGAGAAGGGGGGAGATGTCCGCGTTGGGATTCTTCTGGGACGGCGGCACGGGAATTTCCTTCAGGTGCTTGCGCATGATGTCGAGGGGCGTTTTTCCCGTGAACGCGAGCCGGCCGGCGAGCATTTCGTAAAGCACCATGCCCAGGGAGTAGATGTCCGACGCGGGGCCGACCCTGCCGTCGCTAATGTATTCGGGCGCGATGTACTCGATCGTGCCCAGAACCGTGCCGGGGCGCGTCAAGCCGCCCTCGCCCATGTCGTCGAGCACCTTGGCGATGCCGAAATCGGTGAGCTTCACTTCGCCGTCCTCGTTGAACACGATGTTCGCGGGCTTCAAATCTCGATGGTAGACGCCCATGCCGTGCGCGCACTCGAGGGCTTCCGCCACCTTGCGGGCGATGTCCACGGCTTGCGGAACGCCAAGGGCGCCCTTCTTGTCGAGCACATAGCGGAGGGATTGGCTCTGCATCCATTCCATCACGAAATAGGGCGTGTCTTGGGCCTCGTCGACCTCGAACACGCGGACGATGTGGTCGTGTTTCAGCTTTTGGCAGATGGCCCCCTCGCGCAGAAACCGTGCCTTGGCTTCCTTGTTTTCCGCCTCGTCGAAAGGAGTAAAGTCCAGAACCTTGACGGCCACCGCCTCTCCCGTTCGCTGGTCGCGCGCTTTCCAGATGGAGGCGTAGGTGCCGGAGCCCGAGACCTCCAGGAGCTCGTAGCGCCCGCTCAGGACCGAGCCCTTCGCAAAAGGCGTCGCGGCCTCGACGGGAGGCTCCGGGGCCGCGCGGGACGCTCCCGAAGAGGGCGCCGAGGCGGGTGCGAGGCTGTCCCCCTCCGCCGCTTCCTCAAGCGATGCTCCGCAGCCCGAGCAGAACACGGCGCCGGGGGGGTTCTCCACGTCGCAAAAGAGACAGTAGCCCATGACTCCCAAGACTCCCTTGTTATATTACCGTATTACTTTAGCAACGTTATTACTGTAGCAACGTTCGCAGGGAATGTCAAAGAAGCGTTTCAGGCCCGTCGCCGCTTGACAGGCGCCACCGCCGCCTGTAGGATAGAGTCTCTGCGGAAAGAAACCCATGAGCATCACCTACCGCCCCAACAACCGCAAGCGGCACAAGAAGCACGGCTTCCGAAAGCGCATGAAGACGAAGAACGGTCGCAAGATCATCAAGCGCCGCCGCCAGAAGAGCCGCCATCACCTCGCGGTGTGAGGGAGGTGCTCCGCTCCGTTCCGAGCGCTGACCCTTCCATCGGGAGGACAAGGCGCCGGCCTCCTAAAAAGGGAAACGCTGTGCGCGAAACCTCGGAGCGTTCTTCCAGAAAGTCCGGATTCCCAGTTCCCCCGTCGAAGCGGCCCGCCGCCCGTGCGGGCGCCGCGGCGCGGCAGGCGCCGGGCGCCGGGCGCCGCAAGAAGGAAGCGTTTCGCCCCTCCGAGCGGCTTAAAACGCCCGCGCAATTCAGGCGGGTCATGCGCCAGGGCAAGCGGCACGCCTTCCCCTGGTTTGTGGCCCATGTGCTTCCCACGAAACAGCCAGCGAGCCGCCTGGGACTCGTCGTTTCGCGCCGCGTCGGCAAAGCCGTGCGCCGCAACCGCCTCAAGCGCCTTCTCCGCGAGGCCTACCGCCGCGAAAAAGGCGTCCTTTGCGACTCCTTTGACATTGTTCTGCGCGCGCGCGACGGCGTGGACGCGTCGAGCCTTCGCTACGCGGAGATCGCCCAGGCGCTCGGCAATCTCCTGAAAAAACTAGCCGAACGATGAAGCAATTGTCCGTGCTGGCGGTTATTCTCGGGGTGCGCGCTTACCGCGTGCTCGTCTCGCCGCTCCTTCCGCCTTCGTGCCGCTTTCTGCCGACATGTTCGGAATACGCGGAAGATGCCTTTCGAACACAAGGCCTTGTGCGCGGAGCGATGCTGACGCTCGGACGCCTGCTGCGGTGCCATCCCTTCTGCGCCGGGGGCCTTGACCCGGTGCCGCCTCCGGGCGGCGCGGAGAGCCCGCGGGAAGAACACACACCGCGATGAGCCACGAACAGCGCCTGCTCCTTGCGTTGGGACTCTCCATGCTCATCTTCGTGGTGTGGATCAAGCTCTTCACGCCCCCCGAGCCCGTCCCTCCTGAGCCGGAGTCCGTGCAAGAGCCTTCCCCTGACGGGGCCCTCCCGTCGCCTGAGGGGGGTCAAGAGGACGCACCGCCGCCAGAAGAACCCTCCCCTGACCAAGCGGAGGAAGCGGGCGAGAGGTGGAAAGAATTCTCCGAAGTATACCGCGCCGGCGTCCCGGAGCGCGAGCAAGGGGTCGTCCTCTCCACGGACAAATTCCACGCCAGCTTCACGACGCGCGGCGCGCGCCTGGAAAGCTTCGTGCTGAAGGAGTACCTGGACGCCGGGGGCAGGCCACTCGAGCTGGTCTACGACGGCATGAACACCAAGCCGATGGGCTATCGGCTGCCGCTCGCCGTGGATATCGACGGACGTCCCGGGCGCACCGAGGAAGCCAACCGCGCCCTCTACCTGTCCGAGGTGGAGGAGCAGGACAAAGAAATCCGCGCGACGTTTCTCTACGCCTCCGAGGACGATTTCTACGTGCGCAAATTTTTCCGGTTTCACAAGGATGCCTATCCCTTCGAGGTGGAGGTGGAGGCCGCCGAGGGCGGCGTGCGCCTTCCCGTCTACGTCAGGCTCGGCCCCGGCTTCGGCACCGACGAGGAGGCCGAGAGCAGCCGTTTCTACAACATCCGCGAGTTCGTGTTCGGCTTTTCGCAGGGAGGCGCGTGGCGCGTGGAGCGCGCCTCCAGAGATGACGTTCTGGAAGCGGCGAAAAGCAGCGAAGCGGGCATGCTCTCGAGCTTTCTCCTTGTTTTTAAGAGCCTGCCCTACGCGCCCGTAGCGGAAGGTTCGGTGCGCCTCGTCGAAGCGCCCCGCTGGGCCGCCATGGGCGACAACTACTTCTCGGCCGTCGCCCTGTCGGAGCAGGGCTTTCCGGAGGCACGCCTCCACACAGCGGTGAAAGAGAAGAAGATTCCCGGCGAGGAGGAGCCCCTTGTGGAAGTCGAGGCGGCGGGCCTGGGCGTTCCGGCCGACGCCCTCACGCAACTGGCTTTCATTCCCAAGGACTTCCGCGTTCTGCGCCCAATGGAGCAGAAGCTCTCGGACCTGGTCGATCTGGGCTTCCTCTGGTGGCTCTCGCTCCCGCTTTTGTGGCTTCTCAATTTCTTCCACGGATACGTGGGAAACTACGGCATCGCCATCATCCTGGTGACCGTTGTCGTAAAAATCCTCTTCCACCCGCTCACGCACAAGGGCATGGTCTCCATGCGGCGCATGCAGAAGCTGCAGCCCAAGATGAGCGCCCTCCGGGAAAAGTACCGCAAAAAGAAAGACGCGGAATCGCGGCAGAAGATGAACGAGGAGATGATGGCGCTCTACAAGAAGGAGGGGGTGAATCCGCTCGGGGGGTGCCTGCCGCTTCTCCTGCAGATGCCGGTGCTCTTCGCCTTCTACAGCCTCCTTATGGTCTCGATCGAGATACGGCAGGCACCGTTCTATCTCTGGATTAAAGACCTCTCCCAGCCCGACCCTTACTACGTCACGCCCATCGTCATGGGAATCACGATGTTCCTTCAGCAGCGGATGAGCCAGCCCCCCGCCGCGGCGGGCAGCGAGTTGCAGATGCGGTTGATGAAGTGGATGCCCGTTTTCTTCACCTGGCTTTTCCTGAGCTTCCCGAGCGGCCTCGTTCTCTACTGGCTCACGAACAACGTCTTGTCCATCGTGCAGCAGCGCTGGATTAACAAGGCCACCGACGCCTCGGCCCCTCCGAAGCCCGCCAAGGAGAAGGGGCGCCGCAAAAAGGATGCCGAGAAGAAGGACGCGGAAAAAGAAGATGCGGAAAACGCCGAGAAGAAGAAGTAGAATGTACTCGAAACCTTCTATAAACTTTGTTGGAGACTTCCTATGACTGACGGCATGAATTCCAAAGCGTGGTTCGAGAAAGCACAGGCGCTCCTTCCGGGGGGCGTGAACAGCCCCGTGCGCGCGTACAAGGCCGTGGGCGAGACTCCCCGGTTCATCGCCTACGCGAAGGGCGCCTTCGTCACGGACGTGGAGGGGCGCTCCTATCTCGACTGCATGGGCTCCTGGGGGCCGATGATTCTGGGGCACGCCCATCCCCGCGTGGTGGACGCCGTCCAGTTGGCGGCTTCGAACGGGACGAGCTTCGGGACGTGCTCGCCGCTCGAGGTAGAGCTCGCGGAGCGCGTCGTCGCGGCGTTCCCCGGCATAGAGAAGGTGCGCTTCGTGAACTCCGGCACCGAGGCCGTGATGAGCGCCGTGCGCCTCGCGCGCGCCGCGACGGAGCGCTCGAAAATCCTGAAGTTCGCGGGCGGCTACCACGGCCACGCCGACCACCTCCTCGCGGAGGCCGGCTCCGGCATCGCCACGCTGGGAATTCCCGCTACACCCGGCGTCCCGAAGGAGTTCACCCAGCCCACGCTCACCGCGCCCTACAACGACCTAGCCTCGGTCGAGCGCCTGATGGAGGAGCACGGGCGGGACATCGCGTGCATCCTCGTCGAGCCCGTCGCGGGCAACATGGGCGTCGTGCCGCCCGAGGAGAATTTCCTCGGCGGGCTGCGCGCGCTCTGCGACCGCCACGGCGCGCTTCTCGTCCTCGACGAGGTCATCACCGGCTTCCGCGTCGCCTACGGCGGCGCGCAGGAGCGCTACGGCGTCCGCGCCGACCTGACGACGCTCGGGAAAATCGTGGGCGGCGGCCTTCCCGTCGGGGCCTACGGCGGACGGCGGGACCTCATGGACATGCTCGCGCCCGAGGGCGCGGTCTACCAGGCGGGGACGCTTTCCGGCAACCCGCTCGCGATGGCGGCCGGCGTTGCCACGCTCGACGTCCTGCGCGAGGAGTCCCCCTACGAGCACCTCGAGCGCCAGGGGAAAACGCTGCAGGAGGGCTTTGAAAAGGCCGCGAGCGCGGCGGGCGTTCCCGTGACCATCAACCGCGTCGGCTCCATGTTCACCGTGTTCTTTTCCGAAGCGCCGGTCCGCGACTACGCCTCGGTGCAGAAGTCGGACGCGGCGCGCTTCGTGGCGTTCTTCCGCGCCATGCTCAAGAGCGGCATCATGCTCCCTCCCTCGCCGTTCGAGGCGTGCTTCCTCTCCACGGCCCATTCGGACGCGGACATCAAGCACACCGTTCGCGTGGCCAAGCGGGCCTTTGCCAAGGCCGCCGGCGCGTCCTAGCGCCGCCGCAAGTCGCACTTCCCGAAGCTTTCAAAGAAACCGTGCCCCTGAGGCTTGGCCCCGGCTACGTGGGCGCTTGCCCTGAACCTGCAGACGGGGGCACGGTTTGGGGACTTTTTTCGGCGGCCCCGGAGCTTGCTATTTCCGCCGGAATATATTAAACTCCTGCTTTCTCAATACGAAGGCTTCGGAAGACGAAAATTTCCTTGAGGACGCATGCTTTACTCGAAATCGTGTGAATACTCGTTCCGGGCGCTGATTCACATCGCGCTCCAGGGGGACGGTTTCTGCATGGCGAAAAACATCGCCAAAGCCGAGAACATCCCCCTGTACTTCCTGGCGAAGCTCCTCCAGGATTTGGTGAAATTCGGTCTCCTGCACTCCTTCAAGGGGCCGACGGGCGGCTTCAAGCTCGCAAAGCCCGCCTCGGAGATTTCCCTCTACGACATCATGCAGCTCATCGACCGCGAGAACCTCGAGGAGCGCTGCGCCGTGGGACTCTACGGGTGCTCCGATAGCAATCCATGCCCCATCCACGAATCGTGGAAAGAACTGCGAGAGCAGATGCTGACCTATCTCAAGTCCATGACCGTTGAAGACCTGGCGCGGGGATTGACGGACAAGAAACGCAAGCTCGGCCCTTCGGAGCCGCTCCCCGGCGGAAAAAAACCCGCCGCAAGACGCAGGAAAGCCCCTCAAAAAAAGTAAGGGCTCCGAGCCCGCCCCCCCTTCGGCTGGTACTCCCTACGCGGTATGCACCGTGATCTTCGTGTCGGTGCCGCCGTAGACGTTGAGCGACGCGCCGGTGATCGCGGGCGGGTTTTGCGTGGCGAGGAACATGACCGCCTGGGCGACGGCGTGCGGCGGCACGAGCGACTCGAGCCCTTTCTTGGTCGCGGCCGCGTCACCCGGCTTTGCCGTGGAGAGGGCGCCCGGACAGATGGCGTTCACGGTGATGTTGTAGGAGCGCAGCTCCTTGGCGAGCGACTGCGTGAAGCCGATGAGGCCGAACTTCGAGGCGCAGTGCGCGCTCAGTTTCTCGTCCCCCACGAGGCCATGGATGGACGAGATATTGATGATGGTGCCGCGCCCCGCCGCAATCATGGCGGGAAGAAGGGCGCGCGTCACGAAGAAGGCTCCGACGAGGTTGACGCGAATGACGCGCTCCCACTCCTCGGGCGGGAAATCCACCGTCAGGTGGCGCACGTAGGTGGCGGCGTTGTTGACGAGAATGTCCGCGCCTCCCAGTTCGGCCGCCGCCTCAGCGATGCGGTTGGCGTCGGCGTAGCTCGAGATGTCGGCCTCGACGGCCGCGGCGCGGTGGCCTTTGGCGCGGATTTCCTCGACGGTAGCCTCCATGTCGCTTCGCGCGAGGTCCGCGACCACCACGCTGGCGCCTTCCTCGGCCAGGCGAAGCGCGAGCGCGCGGCCCAAGCCGCGGCCTCCGCCCGTCACCACAGCAATTTTGTCCTTCAAGCGCATTGGAAAGAGGTCTGCTTCGACGCAGTGTGCGCGAGCGACACAGCCTATCAGAAGCACGCGGACGGGGCAAGCCCCGACGGATCTCCCGTCGGGGCGGGCGCCTTGGCAGGCGTTGAACGCCTCAGCGGCGGCGTGCTACCGTAGGAAGAAATCAAATGGAAAGCATCTTTCTCGGACTGGGCGGAAACGTGGGTGACAGGCGCGGATTTATGAGGCGGGCGGTCGAAGCGCTTTCCGAAGACCGTATCCGCGTGCTGAGCCGCTCGTCACTCTACGCCTCCGAACCCGAGGGATCGGACGATCAGGAGCCCTATCTCAACGCCGCCGTCGAGGCGCAGACTCCACTTGCGCCGCTGGAGCTGTTGAGGCACGTCAAGGACATCGAGCGCCGCCTCGGGCGCGTCGTGCGCGGACGCTGGGCGGAGCGGGAGATCGACCTGGACATCCTTCTCTACGGCGCGCGCACCGTCGAAGAAAAGGACTTAACGATTCCCCATCCCCGCCTCCACGAGCGGCGCTTCGCGCTGATGCCGCTTGCGGAAATTGCTCCCGAGATTCGCCATCCCGTTATTCAAAAGACCATCGCCGAGCTTCTGAGGGATTGCACGGACGAAAAGCGCGTCGTGCGCCTGGACGTGGAGTGGTGAGCGGCCGGGGCGCGGAGCCCCTGCCGGCCGCCGACTCCTGGAAACGGGCGACTGAGAAAAGGCGCGCTCGAACGTTTCTCCGGGACTCGAGGCGCCTCGGCGGGAAAGCGCGCTACTTTTCCCCTTACTCTTTTTCTTTCGCTCGCAGTCTGGTTGCTGCGAGCGCTGCTATCAGCTCTTCGGGAGAAGTCTCGTCGGCGTCGTATTCAACGACGGCCTCTTTGTCCGGGAAGCTGACCTTGGCGCTCTTTACGCCTTTCACGCCCTCGAGCGCGCGCTGGCCCCGGACGGCGCATCCGCCGCAGTGCATTCCCTGCACGTCGAGGCGGCAGGTCTTCACGGCGCCTTCCGCTTCAGCTTCTGCTTCCTCTACGGGGGCTTCCTCCGCGGGTTCAGCCTCTTCCATGGCGGCTTCCTCCGCGGGCTCAGCTTCTTCTGCGGCGGCTTCCTCCGCAGGCTCAGCCTCTTCCGCGGCGGCTTCCTCCGCAGGCTCAGCCTCTTCCGCGGCGGCTTCCTCCGCGGGCTCAGCTTCTTCCACGGCGGCTTCCTCCGCGGGCTCAGCTCCGGCCGTTTCCAGGGCCGAGTCGGACTCCGTGGCGGCAAAGGCGAAACCCGCGGCCACGACCAGCACAAGCACTGTGCTGAGGGCTACGTTTCTTTGTTTCATGATTTGTTCGTCTCCTTTTGTCATGGATAAGTATTATTTAACTCCAGGCGGTATGTAGGCTTAATGAAGGATGATTATACTCCAGCGGGCGGCGGGCTATCAATCTGTCGAATCACGTCATATAGAATCTTATAGAATCCTACCGAAGGAAGTATCGTCTTGTCATGCACGTACGCCATCGCCCCGGCTAAACGGTCGGAAGCCGCCGAAGGGCGAGCATGCTTCCCGCCATTCCCATGGCGGCCGCGGCAGCGGCCAGCGCGGCGATCGAGCCGGCGGAGAGGAAATCGTGCGCCATCGCCCCGGCCCAGGGAAGGCGCGAGAGTCCCAGCGAGGCCACCTGGTGGGCGCCGTAAAGCGCCGCGAGCCCGAGCACGGCACCGGCGGCTCCTTCGGCGGCCGCTTCGAGAAGGAAAGGCCCCTTGATGAACGCGTTCGTCGCGCCCACCACGCGCATGATGGCGATCTCGTCGCGCCGCGCGTAGACGGTGATGCGCACGACGTTCGAGAGCGTGAAGGCCGTCGAGATCAGAAACACCGACGCCAGGGCGTAACCCAGGCACCTCGCCCACCAGAGCGCACGCTCGACGCGCTCCATCCACGGGAGGTCGTACTGGAGGTCGGTCACGCCCGGAAGGGCGCGACCCTCCTCGACGAAGCGGCGCACCGAGTCGGGCGTCCCGTACTCGGGCCGGAGCGTGACCTCGAGGCTGGCGGGCAGGGGGTTCGCCTCGAGGAGCGAAAGGCTTTCGCGCAGCGCGGGAAAAAGCGTTTCGAGCTGCCGCACGGCATCGTTCTTTCCGATGGCGTGCACCGCCTCCACGTCGGGGCGCTCGGAGAGCGTTTCGACCAGGGCGGCCGTTTCGCTCGGTGTGAGCGCGTCGTCGAGAAAAAGGTTCACCTCCGCGCGCTGGGCCCAGAGGCGCAGCCCCTCCGCGGCGGTCTGGTTGAAGAGCAGGAGAAGCCCCGTGATGAAGAACGCCACGGCGGTCGTCGCCACGGCGAGCCCGGTCATCACGCGGTTCGCCATGAGGTGGTGCGCCGCCTCCTCGAAAAAATACCAAAGCGCGCGCGCCAGCGTCTTCATCCGAAGAACCCTTCCTGCGAGGCGTAGCCGCCGGGGCCGGTGTCGTCCGCGAGCTGTCCGTGCCGGAGCACCAGAACGCGCTTCGGGTGGCGGGCGATGAGCGCGCGGTCGTGCGTGGCGAGGATGACCGTCGTGCCGGCCGCGTTGATGCGCTTGAAAAGCTGCAGAATTTCTTCGGCGAGCTCCGGGTCGAGATTACCCGTGGGCTCGTCGGCAAGCAGAAGCACCGGCTCCGAGGCGAGCGCGCGGGCGATGGCCACGCGCTGCTGCTCGCCGCCCGAAAGATGAAGCGGGTATTCGTCGGCCTTGTGCTCGAGCCCCACCAGCTTCAGGTAGTAGCGGGCGCGCTCGAGGCGCCTCCTTTTCGGCACGCCGAGGATGCGGTGGAGGAACGAGACGTTTTCCATGACGGTCTTCTTCGTCAGGAGGCGAAAGTCCTGAAAGACGACTCCCAGCTCGCGCCGCAGGTACGGGACCCGGTGCGGCGTCAGGGAGCCGACGTTGCGGCCGTTTACGAAAACCTGCCCCATCGTGGGGCGCTCCTCGGCGAAAAGAAGCTTCAAGAGCGTCGTCTTGCCCGCGCCGCTCGGGCCCGTGACGTAGACGAACTCTCCCTTCTCCACCTCAAAGGACAGGCTTCGAAGCGCGGGGAGACTGTCGTAAACCTTGGTAACGTGGTAGAGGTGAACCATGGCGTTTCGGCGACCTCGGCGCTCCCTGCTATTAAGTTCGCTCCGCTGTAGGGCTTTCCACGCCGCCCCCTTTGGCATTGGGGAAGAAGCGGCCTTTGCAAGAGAGCATTTTAAAGCTTCGCAAGCGCCTGCTGCAAATCCTCCTCCAGATCCTCGACGTCCTCCAGGCCCACGGAGATGCGCACGAGGCCCTCGGTGATGCCCAGGCGTTTCTTCTCGGCGGTCGGAACGAAGGCGTGCGACATCGTGGCGGGTTGCGAGACAAGCGTCTCGACACCGCCGAGGCTCTCGGCGAGGATGCAGAGCTTGAGCGAATTCAAGAACCGGGCGGCGCGCTGCTTGGAGCCGAGGTCGAACGTGATGATCGCGCCGAACCCCCCCGCCTGGCGCTTCGCGAGGCTGTGCTGCGGGTGCGAGGCGAGGCCGGGATAGATGACGCGCTTGACCTTGCGGTGGCCGTCGAGAAACTTCGCCAGGCGCCGCGCGTTTCGCTCGTGCGCCGCCATGCGCGGCACCAGGGTCTTGAGGCTCCGGAGCACGAGCCAGCAGTCGAAGGGGCTCAGAACGGCGCCCGTGGACTTTTGGAGAAAATGCAGCCAGTCCGCGAGGCGCTTGCTCGAGGTGACCACGACTCCGCCCAGCGAGTCGCTGTGGCCGTTGAGGAATTTCGTGGTCGAGTGAATGACGATGCTCACACCGAGCGAGAGCGGCCGCTGAGAGACGGGCGTCATGAACGTGTTGTCCACGGCGTGCAGCCAGCGGTGCTTGCGGCAGACTTTGGAGACGGCGCGAAGGTCCACGAGCCTGAGAAGCGGATTCGTGGGCGACTCGACGTAGACCATCCGGGTCCGGGGCGTCGCCGCCCGCTCGATGTTCTCCGGGCGCGACACGTCCGCGTACGCGAGGTCGAGCCCCCGGCCGCGCAGGATGCGCTCGAACAGGCGGTACGTGCCGCCGTAGATGCTCTCGGATGCGATGACGTGGTCGCCCGGCTTGAGAAGGCCCATGACGGCCGCGACGGCGGCCACGCCCGAGGCGTAGGCGCTGGCGTACCGGCCGCCCTCGAGCGACGCCACCGTCCGCTCGAGCATGACGCGGTTGGGGTGCTTAGAGCGCGAGTAATCGTAGCCGTCGCGGTATTTTCCGAGGCTCTCCATCTCGAAGGTGGAGGTCAGGTAAAGGGGCGGTATCACGGAGCCGGTCACGGGCTCGGGCCTGTAGCCCGCGTGAATGGCGCGGGTCGAGAAGCCGGGAGCGCGCTTGGGTTTGGGCTTGTGCTTTACGGGCTTGATGGACTTGGAGGTCATCGCTGAGAGGGCATTATGCCATGTCCTCTCGAAGCAAGCGAGGCGTCTTCCTCACTCCTTCCTTGCGAGGAGCGGGGGGGTCTTCCGATCCTTCGCCTGCGGCTCAGAACCGAATAACTGAAGGCGCCGTTGGCCGTTAGCCTTTGGCCGTTGGCGAGCGGAATTTAAAATTTTCCAGTCGCTAACTGCCAACTGCTAACAGCTATTTTGCTTGCTGGTCTCATCCCCTGCAACATGGCGCCGCCCCGGCGGCTTGTCAAGGAGATGGCAAGAACCACTTCTCGATCACTTTCCGCTCCTCGATTGCTTCCCGCATAGCCCGAATCATCATCAAATAATCTGGGTCGCACGCGTCGCCGACGTCGTCGCCGTCCGCATCTTCATCCTGATTGTTCGGCACCATCGGGCAGTTGTCCGTGGCATTGGGCTCGCCGTCACCGTCGAAGTCCGGGTTCGCGCATTGCTCAAAGAAAGTGACCTCGGAATCCACGCTCGTCACGTTGCTCTCTTCGGACATCATTGTAGATTTCGTCCACCACCTGGAGGCGTCGCGGGTCTCAATCGTGGAATTCGCGCTCGTCACGAAGGTATCGGAATAAAACGTGCAGGACGGGTCAATCTCTCCGTTGGCGTCCAGCTTCAGTACCCAGAAATCATAACCGCCCGCGCCAACAGAGTCTGTATATCCTGCCACGACGTAGCCGCCGTCCCCGGTCTGCTGGATGGGCTCGCCAATCTTAGTAGGAGACCCGTTGTAATAGGTCTTCTGCCACGTGACGTTGCCGCAGACGTCCAGCTTCAGTACCCAGAAATCATAACCGCCCGCGCCAACAGAATCTGTATATCCTGCCACGACGAAGCCGCCGTCCGCGGTCTGCCGGATGGAGGCGGGCCACTCATCCATAATGATTCTGCTGTAGGTCTTCTGCCAAGAGACGTTGCCTGAGGCGCCAAGCTTCAGCACCAAGACATCAAAAGATTGACTGTCATCAGACCAAGTTGCTCCTGTCACGACGAAGCCGCAACACGTTGTTTCCTCGATGGAGGCGGTAAATTCCCAGTTGCCACTGCCATAGCTCTTCGACCAATAGACATTTCCCCAGGCATCCAGCCTCAGAACCCAGATATCATTATCAAGCCATCCATCAGGCCATGCAGGAGTGTCGGTGTCGATATACCCCGACGCGACGAAGCCGCCGTCCATGGTCTGCTGGATGGAGGTGACTTCGTCCCCGCCGTAAACCTTCTGCCATATTACACGCCCATAGGGGTTCAGCTTCAATACCCAAGCATTCCGGCGGGGCCCGCCGAAGCTCCACGTATACCCTGACACGATGAAGCCGCCGTCCGCAGTCTGTTGGACGGATCTGGCTTCATCCCAATCATCCCCCCCATAGGCCCTCCGCCATGTTCCAGGAAATAACGGGCCAACATTCCCATCAGCGTCCAGTTTCAGAACCCAGATGTTCATGTAGCCAGGCCAGACGCCGCCGCCAACGCCGAAGGAGAACGTATATCCTGCCACGACGTAGCCGCCGTCCGTGGTCTGCTGGATGGAGTAGGCGCAATCGTCCGAAGCACCGCCGTAGGTCTTCTGCCACCGGATTTTTCCCAAGGCGTCCAGCTTCAACACCAAAATATCATAATCGTCATCATAATAGTCAGCGCCGAAGGAGTTGGTAATTCCCGCCACGACGTAGCCGCCATCCCTGGTCTGCTGGACGGAATAGGCAACATCACTACCACCGCCGCCGTAGGTACGCGCCCAGGTTATCTCGGCAAAGGCAGCGGGGTGGAAAAGCGCGAGAAGGATTCCCGCGAGGAAAGCGATTTGAAGCGATTTTTTCATGGTTTTTCTCCTTGGGTTGTAGCTGGTGTCCTGTCCCGAAACGACTTGACAAAACGGTGTACCTGAGGCTTGCCCTGAGCAAGGTCGAAGGGAGCGTCACGCCGCCTCAGTTCCACGAAGGGGGGAGCAAGGTATAGCGCTGTGCTGTGTCGTATGGCCATGCTGTTTTCTACTTTTTCATGAAAAAAACATAGTAGATAAGATGGCCGTTGTCAAGTTAATAATCAAAACATGAAATAAATTAACGTTGGGGGGCCTTCGCTTTGTCGGGCAAGTCCGAGCACTTCGGCGGAGCGAGGAAGGGGGAACAAGGGGGATTATTTTGATGCCCTTTCCGTAATTCTGTAATCCCCCCAACCCCCCTTTACGAAAGGGAGGTTCCGGCCATCGGATTTGCCGAATTTTAGACAGGAGCAAGAGTCAAAAAAGGACTATTGACTATCGGCCGTTCACGTCACTCCTCCGCCCCGGCCTGTTAGCGTACCGCCATCATCATGGCAAGGCGCCGTGCAGGAGCTCGCCCTCCATCATCACCGCCGCGGGCTCGATCTTGTGGATCTCGTAGCGGTCCATTTCAAAGAGGTTTTCATCGAGCACGACGAGATCCGCCAGCTTGCCGGCCTCGATGGAGCCGATCTCATCTTCCATTCGGAGCTGGTAGGCGCCGTTGATCGTGTAGCCCCGGATCATCAGCTCGAGATCCAGCTGCTCGGAGGCGGGTCCCCTGATCTCCTCGATGTCGAAGCCCGGCTCCTCCCACTCTTCGGGATACTGACGGGTGTGGCCGATTTGCATTCCAAGGAAGGGGCTCATGTATTCCAGGTCCCAGTCGTCGCTGCCAAACGTGACGACGGCGCCCATGTCGAACAGCGGCTTCAGGATCAGGGTGCGCGCGTAGCGTTCCTCGCCGAGGGCGTGCTTTACGGTGTCGTCGTAATTGACGCCGTGCCACCACGGCGTGTAGTTGCAAACGACGCCCAGTTCCTTGATCCGGGCATAGTCGGGCGGGTCGATGATGTCCAGGTGGCAAACGGTCACCCTCGGATAGAGCTCGCCCCCGGCCGAGTCCCTCACCGCCTCCACCGCGTCAAGCACGGTGCGCACGGCGCGGTCGCCCACGGTGTGAAGGTGCAGGTCGAGCTTTTCCTCGTTCAGCTCGAGAAGGAAATCCCGCAGCTCGTCCGTGGTCATCATGGTATTGCCGCGGTTTCCCGGATCGTCTTCGTAGGGCTCGAGCATCGCGCCCGTGCGGTTCTCGTTCACACCGTCCATATAAATCTTCATCGTATTGAAGCGGAGCCTGTCGCCGCCGTACGCATCACGCAGTCTCAGCAACTCCGCGATGGCGGTATCCTTTTGCCGGGGGACGAAAATGGGATATGTGCCTTCGTAACGAAACGGCAGCCTTCCCTCTCTCTCGAGCTTCGCCATGAACGCGTAGACGCGATCATTATGCAGGAGATTGCCGCCGTCGTAGACGGTGGTCACGCCGTGCCGGCTCATGTAGTCCAGCATCGCCGTCGTCCCCTCCTCGTGGGCTTCCGCATCGACCTCGAAATAATCCTCGCCGAATATCCTGTAGGCGCCTTCCTTGATCCACCCGGTGGTCTCTCCGTCCTCGTCCCGGACGTAGACCGCGACTCCCGGCAAAGGATCGGGCGTGTCCCGGTCCACCCCCAGCACCTCGAGCGCCTTGGAGTTGACCCAGATGCTGTGCCCCGCGCTGCTGGTCAGCCAGACCGGGCGGTCGGGCACGATTCTGTCCAGGTCATTCTTGTTGGGCCCGCTTGTGCCGTACAAGTCGACCGGCCAGCAGCACATGCGAACCCACTCGAGCTCGGGATTGCTTTCCGCGTACTCCTTGACGGCGGCCAGTATGTCCTCCTTGCTCGTCTCATCCATGGGGGCCGCGTACGGAGCAAGATTGATGCGGGCGGGGTGGGTATGGCTGTCCACGATGCCGGGGATGACGAGCCTTCCGCCCAGGTCGCTCTTGCGCGTGGCATCCGAAGCGAATTTCGCGGCGCCCGCGTCATCGCCCACGTAGACGAACTTTCCGTCCTTGACGGCGACCGCCTCCGCCCAGGGGTTCTCATCGTCCACGGTAAATATCTTGCCGCCGGTGAGCACCCAGTCAGCTTTTTGACAGGCGGGCCCGCAAGCGGCAGAACACACCATCAACAGAAGAGATATAGAGGAGAGCCACAGGCATTTTTGCATGTTCGCCATTTTTTTGTGCTCCTTGTTTTGAATTAATGACCGATGACCAATGACCGATAACCGATTGAATTGGTCATCGGTGATCGGTAACTCGCCTGCTGATTGGCGAGCAGGTCGATTATCATGTTTACTCCTTCGCCCCGGCCTGCTTCAGAATCTCCATAATCTCTGTGTAGCCTTTGGATGTCGCAATCATCAAGGCGGTCCAGCCGTCTTCGTCCTTCGCGTTCACGTTCGCGCCTGCGGCAATCAAGGCCTTCACCGTCCCGGCGTGGCCTTCCTGTGCCGCAACCATCAGTGCTGTAAGACCCAATATCTCATCTTTTGCGTTTGCGTCTGCGCCAGCGTTAATCAAGATCTTTACCGTCTCGGTGTGGCTCAACTCCGCCGCGATCATCAAGGCGGTCCTGCCGAATTTGTCTTCTTTCATGTTCACGTCCACGCCCGCTCCAATCAGGGCTTTCACCATTTCGGTGTGACCACTATCTGCCGCAAGCACCAGGGCGGTTTGACCGTATCCGTCTTTCGCGTTCACGTCTGCCCCCGCATCAATCAGGGCCTTCACCGCCTCGGTTTGGCCCCCCCTTACCGCAAACATCAGGGCGGTCCATCCGTCTTCATCCTTCACATTCACGTCCGCACCTGCGTTAATCAGGACCTTCACCGCCTCGGTTTGGCCTGTCACAACCGCGAGAATCAGGGTGGTCGTCACGTTCGCGCCCGCGTCAATCAGGATCTTCACCGCCTCGGTTCGGCCTGCCATAGCCGCAACCATCAAGGCAGTCCTATCCTCTTTGTCATTCGCGTTCACGTCCGCGCCCGCATCAATCAAGGCATTCACCATTTCGGTGTGGCCCTTCTGTGCCGCAAACATCAGGACTGGCCAGCCTTCTCCGTATTTTGCATTCACGTCTACGCCCGCATCAATCAGGGTCTTCACCGTACCGGTGTGGCCCCAATATACCGCAATCATCATGGCGGTCTTGCCGTCTTCGCTCTCCGCGTTCACGTCCGCACCCGCGTCAATCAGGACGTTCACCGTCTCGGTGCGGCCCCCCCATGCCGCAGCCATCAAGGCGGTCTTGCCGTCTTCGCCCTCCGCGTTCACGTCCGTACCTGCGTCAATCAGGACGTTCACCGTCTCGGTGCGGCCCTTCTCCGCCGCAAGCATCAAGGCGGTTAAGCCGTCTTTGTTTTCCGCGTTCACGTCCGCACCCGCGTCAACCAGTGCCTTTGCTATCTCAGTGTGGCCTCCAAATGCCGCCCTCATCAGGGCAGTAGAGCCGTCGTTGTCCTGTGCGTTCACGTATGCGCCTTGCTCGAGCAATTTTTCCACTTCGGCGGCATCGCCGGCCTTCGCCGCCTCGATCAGGTCTGAATCGATGTCTCCGTATGCCGCCTGCGCGAAAAGCAGCGGGAGCAGAAATAGAATTGCCTTAAAGGAAAGCCTCATTTTTTTCATTCCTTCGCCCCGTCCTGTCCGAGAATCTCCACGATCTCGGTGTGCTTCATCTTTTCCGCAATCATCAGGGCGGTCATGCCGTTCTCTTTGGTTTTGATGTCCATGTCCGCGCCGGCATTTATCAGGACCTTCGTCGTCTCGGCGTGACCTTTAAAGGCCGCAATTATCAAGGCGGTCGCGCCTCTTTCGTTCCTCGCGTTCACGTCGGCATCCGCGTCGATCAGAACCTTCGCCATTCCGGTGTAGCCATCCTCGGCCGCAATCATCAGGGGGGTAATACCACTAGCGTTCATTACGTCCGGGTTCATGCCCGCGTCCAGAAATAACTCGACCGCGACCGGGTCGTTTCCCTTCACCCGCTCCAGAAAACTGGTCTCGCTATAGGGGATATCCAACTGTTCCAGTTCCTTGCGAGCGTCCTCCGGACTCCTGCCGCCGGCTTCGCTACGGGGGATATCCATCTGTTCCGGCTCCTTGGGAGCGTCCTGCGGGCTCCTGCCGCAGGCGATTGTTACCAGTAAGAGGCTAATCAAAAAAAGCAGCTTGTTTGGTTGTTTCATCGTTGCGTCCCTTCTCTTTGGTGTTTTTTCGGTTGTGCCAAGGCAATTCTACGGCGGCGCGGCGGGCGTTGCAAGCGGATTTCCGCCGAACGGAGAGCGGCGACGAAGGGTTCTTCCCCTAGTTCAACACCTCGTAGAACATGTTCCGCCGCTTCGGGGTGTAGCCCGTGTCGAGGATGAGGTGCTCGAGATATTCCAGGCTCATGCAGTAATCGACGCCGGCCCGCGAGACGACGTTCTCCTCGATCATGAGCGAGCCGAAGTCGTTCGACCCGAACTGGAGCGACAGCTGCCCCACGCCGTGCCCCATCGTGACCCACGAAGATTGGAGAT
This sequence comes from Acidobacteriota bacterium, assembly GCA_020349885.1. NCBI lineage: Bacteria > Pseudomonadati > Acidobacteriota > Acidobacteriota bacterium. The sequence goes on along the minus strand of CP070701.1, from coordinate 1,645,411 downwards.
TCTCGAAATTGTCCAGGACGAGGCGCGCGAGGGCCAGGGTCTTCAGGTACGTGTGCGCCGAGGTGTCGCGCGCCTCGAGGTCGAGGCCGAGGGCGTGGTTCTCCGGGCCGGGACGCTGGTAGGCCCAGCAGATGAAGGCCGTGAATCCTCCCGTGCGGTCCTGGAGGTCCCTTAATTTAAGAAGATGCTCGACGCGGTCCTCGACGGTGTCAACCGAGCCGAACATCATCGTGGCCGTCGTCCGGAGGCCCTTCCTATGCGCCGCCTCCATCACGTCGAGCCACTCCTGCGCCGTGGCCTTCCTGGGGGCGGTGACCTCGCGCACGCGATCCGTGAGAATCTCCGCGCCGCCCCCGGGGATGGAATCGAGCCCCGCCTCGATGAGCCGGTCGAGCGCCTCGTCGAGCGTGATTTTGGAAACTTTCACGATGTGCATGACCTCGGGCGGCGAGAGCGCGTGGAGGTGGATGGGATGGTTCTTCTTTATGTAGCGGAAGAGGTCCTCGTAATAGTCGATCTTCAGGTCCGGGTGGTGGCCGCCCTGGAGGAGAATTTGAGTTCCCCCGAGCGCCTTCGTCTCGTCGATTTTCTTCCCGATCTCCTCGTGCGGCAGAACGTAGGCCCGCTCGCCGCGCGCGTCCTCCTCGACGCCGGGCCGCACGTAGAAGGCGCAGAAGGCGCAGTCCACGTAACAGACGTTCGTGTAGTTTATGTTGCGGTCGATGACGTAGGTGACGACGGGCTCGGGGTGTTTCCTCAGGCGCACGGCGTGCGCCGCGCGGCCGAGCTCGAGAAGCGGCGCTTCGTTATAGAGCGCCACGGCCTCGTCGAACGAGAGGCGGCGGCCGGAGGAAACTATGTCCTGCAAGGCGGCGTGTCCCATGCGCTCTCTCACTCGTAAAACGACAGCCGGGGCGCCTTCGGAATCACCTCGTGCTTCTCGGCGAGGCGCCAGAAGGCGGCGAGGCCCTCCGTCTCGCGCGGCGTCCAGTCGTAGCGGATGGCGTCGCGGAGGTAGTGCTCGTAGAAGTCTGCGCCGCGGCTGTGCGTGCGGGCGTAGCGCTCGGCCAGCTCGCGCAGGTGCCCGCGCCCCTCCTCCTTCGCTTTTTGAAGGAGACGGACGACGTGCACGGGCAAATCCTCGCGCCCCGCCCAGAACGCGAAGACGAACGGCAGGCCCGTGAGCGCCTTCCACTCCGCCCCGAGGTCGTACACGTGCGGGAAGGGAGAATTTCCTCCCGATCCCTCGACGGGCGAGCCGCCTTCGCGCAGCGGGAGATGGAGCGCCGGGTCGCCGATGACCAAAACGCCGTCGAACGTCTCGTCCTCCACGGCGCCCTCGGCCGGCGCCTCGACGTAGTCGGGCTCGCTCCCCCAGCGTTCGCGGAAGAGAACCTTCACAAGCGCCGCCGCCGTGCGCGAGGCCGTGTCGAGCGCCACGCGCTTCATGTCCGGAGCCTCGGCGCGGCCCGCGAGAAGGACGCTTTCCGCGGCCCCGTCCGACGCGATGGCGACGTCCGGAACGGCGCGCCAGCGCCCCTCGTATCCCGCGGAAGGAACGAGGCCCACGTCGGCGCGCTCTTCCCGGAGCGCCGCGAGACAGCCCGCGGGGCTTTCTCGCTTCACGATGATTCCTTCGCCCGTTTTCCGCTCGAGGCCCCACTCGAGGGGCGCGGCGTTCAGGTAGCCGACGGAGCGGACGCGTACGAGGGAGACGAGGTTGGACACGGCGTTTTTCTTTTCTTGAGTTTTCATTGATAGGGACGAGTTTTTCGGAAGGCTCAAACCATCATGCCGAATGCCGGCGCACCACGTTGTACACCGTGTCCCGCTCGACGGGCGTCCGGCCCGCGTCGCGGACGAGTTTCACCAGGCCGTCGAGGGAAAGCTCCTGCGGCGACGCGGCGCCCGCCATGTGGGCGATCTTTTCCTCGACGATGGTGCCGTCCAGGTCGTCCGCGCCGAAGGAGAGCGCCGTCTGGGCCACGTTGATTCCGAGCATGACCCAGTAGGCCTTGATGTGGGAAATATTGTCCAGGAGGAGGCGGCTTACGGCGATGGTTTTCAAAGAGTCCCACCCCGTGGGGCCGGGAAGGTTCTTTTCCCCGAGCTCCTTGACGAGCGGCGTGTGCTCGGGGTGGAACGCGAGCGGGACGAACGCCAGGAACCCGCCCGTCTCGTCCTGCAGGGAGCGGAGGCGCAGCAAGTGGTCCACGCGGTGCTCGTATGTTTCGATGTGCCCGTAGAGCATCGTGCACGTCGAGCGCAGGCCGCGCCGGTGGACGGCGCGGTGGACGTCGGCCCATTCCTTCCAGTCGAGCTTGTAATCGCAGATTCTTTCGCGCACCTCGGGGTGGAAAATCTCCGCCCCCCCGCCGGGCAACGAGTCGAGACCCGCCTCCACCAGGTCGTCGAGCACCGCCTCCAGCGGCTTGTGGGCGATGCCGGAGAAAAAATCGATCTCGACCGCCGTGTAGGCCTTGAGATGGACGTCGGGGCGCTCCTTCTTGACCGCGCGCAGGACGTCGAGGTAGTACGAGTAAGGCAGGCCCGCGTGCATGCCGCCCACGACGTGGATTTCGCGAACCCGCGCGCCGAGTGCGCGCACCTTCTCGCGGATCTCGTCCAGCGTGTAGGCGTAGGCGCCGTCCTCGCCCCCCTTGCGCGCGAAGGCGCAGAACGCGCAGGAGTACACGCAGACGTTCGTGGGGTTGAGGTGGCGGTTCAGGTTGAAGTGGGCGGCGTCGCCGTGGAGGCGCTCGCGCACCTCGTTCGCGAGCGAGCCGAGAGTGAGAAGGTCGTTCGACTCGAAAAGGCGCACCCCGTCCTCGAACGAGAGGCGCCCGCCGGCGCGGACTTTTTCGGCGATGTCCGCGAGATTGTTCCGTGAAAATTTTCGTGCGGCTTGGATGCTCATGGCCCTAGGAGATACGAAAAATATTTTATCACACCACGGCTGGGGCGACAATTGACTCCGCCTTCGGGACGGCGCGGGAAAAAACTTTGGAACGGCATGGAAGCATTTTTCGGAGGTTTCTTTCGCATCATGGTAGTAAAATAGCAGGTCGGCGGAACGCCGCCGCTTCGCTCACGAAGCCATGCTGTTTAACTCTCTGAGCTTTCTCGTTTTCTTCGTCCTGTTCTTCGTCGTCTACTTCGCCCTGCGGGGAACGGGGCGGACGATCTTTCTCCTTGCGGCCAGCTACGTGTTCTACGGATGGTGGGACTGGCGTTTCCTTGCGCTCATCGGCTTCACCTCGACGCTGGACTACGCGATGGCGAGAAAACTGGAAAATTGCGCCTCGCCGGAGAAAAGGAAGCGCTTTCTTCTCACCAGCATCGTTTCCAACCTTTCCATCCTGGGTTTTTTCAAGTATTTCAATTTCTTCGTCGACAGTTTCAAGGACGCCGCCCGCGCCGTCGGCGTGGACGTCGCCACCCCCGCTCTCGAGATAATTCTTCCGGTGGGAATCAGCTTCTACACCTTTCAATCGCTCGGCTACGTGATCGACGTCTATCGGGGGCGGACGGCGGCCGAGCGGAGCTGGCTCCGTTACGCCTCCTACGTGGCTTTTTTCCCCCAGCTCGTCGCGGGTCCCATCGAGCGCGCCTCCCATCTTCTGCCCCAGTTCTCCCGCGAGCATGCCCTTGACGCGCACCGCTTCGTCTCGGGGTTCCAGCTCGCCCTGTGGGGCTTCGTCAAGAAAGTGGTCGTGGCCGATTCGCTGAGCATGCTGGTGGACCTCCGCTTCTCGTCCCCCCTTGCGCATTCCCCGCTCGATCTCTGGCTGGGCATGTACTTTTTCGCCCTCCAGCTCTACTGCGATTTCTCGGGATATTCGGACATCGCCGTCGGCACGGCGCGCATACTGGGCTTCGATCTCCGGATGAACTTCGACCGCCCCTATTTCGCCGGCTCCTTTCGCGAGTTCTGGCAGCGGTGGCACGTCTCGCTGTCCTCCTGGTTCCGCGATTACGTGTACATCCCCCTCGGGGGCAACCGCCTCGGAGGGTTCCGAGCGTTTCAAAACCTCATGCTCACGATGCTCGTGGGCGGGCTGTGGCACGGGGCGAAGTGGACGTTCGTGTTCTGGGGCTTTCTGAACGGAATCTACATCGCGGCGGAAAGGCTCGTCGGAGATTCCCTCCGCGGCCTCGCCCGGGCGCTGGGAGTGCCCGGCCCGGTCCGGCTGCTTCTGGCGCGCGCCGTGGTGTTCCATGGCTTCTGCGCGAGCCTGATATTCTTTCGCGCCCCCTCGTTCCATGACGCCGCCGTGTACCTTGGCGGCATGGCGGCGCTGGGCGCGCCCGCCGCGTTCCAGGTCATGCACGCCGTACTGACGGCCAAGGCGCTCGTCCTCTGCGGGTGCGTGCTCGTGCTGGAGGCGGTCTCCTTCCGCTTTGATTTCGAATCATTCCTCGACCGGCATCCGGGGGCGAGGCTTCTGGCGCTGGCCATGGGAATCTGGACTCTGGTGTTTCTCGGCAATCTCACCGGGCAGCGTTTCATTTACTTTCAGTTTTGATGGCATACATGAAAGACAGGCGGCGATTCATAGGAAACCCGTTCCCTCGTAAACAGGGCGTGGCCCTGCTGCGCTTCCTCGTGCTGCTCGCCGTGGTCGTCTTCGCGGGAGACTTCGTGCTGGGGCAGTTTGCGGACTTTCTCCTGCTGAAGAGCCGGAACCGCTTTTCCCGCCTCTACGCCGGACGCGCCGAGGCGGAAATCCTGGTCGTGGGAGACTCCCGCGCCGTTAACGCCTTCTACGCTCCCGAGGTCTCGCTCCGGACCGGCAGGCCGTGCTTCAACCTGGCCTACAACGGCGTCTCGGCCGAGGTCGCCGAGAGCCTGCTCCGGGACTACTTCGAGCGCCATCCGCCGCCTCGCCTGGTGATCTCGGAGGCCACCGCCCTGATGTCCTGTCATTCCGTGGCGGCGAAATTGAACGCCTTTCGGAAAATTTCGCCCCGCGTCTCCAGTCTCGCGGACCGCCATTTCCCCTCGATGGGCCTTCTCTCCAAGACGCTTCGCCTCTCTTCCTTCAATTCCGAGTTCTTTATCCGGTCGCTGGCCTACCTCCGGCGCGACGACCAGACGTGGATCAACCCGAAAAAACTGACGCCGCGCAAGCTGGAAGCCATCCGGCGCTCGCGTAGCCAGAAGGCCCGCACACTTCCGGAGAACCTCGAAGCGATGGAGCGCACGGTCCAATTCTGCAAGCGTGAAGGCATCGCGCTCGCTGTGGTCATGACCCCCATGCACCCCGAGATGCGCGAAAAGAGAACCGGCCTTGCGGACTGGATTCGGGAAACGGAAGATATCTGCGCACGGGGAGGGGTGCCGTTCTTCGACTACAGCCGCGCCCTCGACGGAAGCGATTCCGGTTTCGCCGACGGCATCCACGTCAACCCCGAGGGGAGCCGCGCCCTTCTTGAGCGCATGATGGACGACGGACTTTTCGAAATAGCTCCTGCGAAGTGAAAGGAGTTTTTTCCATTCCGTTTCTCAGTTCCTCGGCTCTAACCGGGCGACCGAACACCAATCCCCTCCCTTAGGCATGTTACAATGCGTTCTCCGGGTGCTCTATGTCAAACCGATGCAGGAGGTGAACCGCATGAGAAAGCGCCGCGTCCTGGCGCTGTGTTTGCTGGGAAGTTTTCTCGCGCTCCGCGCGCCCCTCTTCGCGGACGAGGCGAAGAACGCTCCGCCGCGCAAGACGGTGGACTTCGAAAAGATTCGCCTGGACGTGACGCTGGACGAGAAGGAAGGGAAAATCCGGGGCGCGGCGACGCACACGTTCGTCCCCCTCTGGGACGACGTGGACACCGTCGTCCTCGACGCCGAGGACATGGAGATCAAGAAAGTCGTGCTTCGCGGCAAGCGCCTGAAGTTCGAGCACGAGGGGCGCAGGCTGACCGTCCGCCTCGGCAGGGAGTACGGCCGCGGCGACCGCCTCGACCTGGCCGTCGAGTACGAGGCGAAGCCCCGGCGCGGCCTTTACTTCGTCCGGCCCGACGAGGGCTACCCCTCGAAGCCCTACCAGATCTGGACGCAGGGCGAGGACGAGGACTCCCACTATTACTTCCCCTGCTACGACTATCCCAACGAGCTCGCCGAGTCGGAAATTAACGCCACGGTGCGGAAGCCCTACATCGTCATCTCGAACGGCGAGCTCCTCGGGGTCGAGGAGTCCGGGGACGGCAAGTGGAGAACGTTCCGCTGGAGGGAGCGCGTGCCGCACGTGAGCTACCTCGTGAGCCTCATCGTGGGGGAGTTCGAAGAAATCCGGGCCGAGTGGGACGGCGTTCCGCTCAGGTACTACGTCCAGCAAAAGGACGTCGAGCACGCGATGAACTCCTTCCGCAAGACGCCCGAGATGATGCGATTCTTCTCGGATAGAATCGGCATACGATACCCGTACGAGAAATACGCGCAGACGCCCGTCGAGGAGTACATGTGGGGCGGCATGGAAAACGTCTCCGCCACGACGCTCACGCAGCACACCATACACGACGACCGCGCGCACCTCACGGAGGACAGCGAGGGCCTCGTCGCGCACGAACTCGCGCACCAGTGGTGGGGCGACCTGCTCACGTGCCGCGACTGGTCGCACCTGTGGCTCAACGAGGGGTTCGCCACGTACTTCGACGCCCTCTTCAAGGAGCACGACCGCGGCGCGGACGAATTCAAGCTCGACATGCTGCGCAACAAGGAGTGGTACCTCGAAGACCACGGCTGGCGCCCGCGCCCCGTCGTCTGGAGGGAGTACGAGATTCCGGGAGACATGTTCGACGGCCACTCCTACGAGAAAGGCTCCTGGGTGCTCCACATGCTCCGCTATCACCTGGGGGAGCGCGACTTCTGGCGGGGCGTCCAGCTTTACGCCCGGCGCCACCAGAAGCAGAACGTCACGACGAACGACCTGCGGCTCGCGTTCGAGGACGCCGCGGGGAAGAACCTCGAATGGTTTTTCGAGCAGTGGCTTTACCGCGCGGGCCACCCGGAGTTCGACGTCGAGTGGAGCTGGGACGAGGGCACCGGGATGGTCGAGCTCCGCGTGAGGCAGACCCAGGAGGGCGAGCCGTTTCGCGTGGCCGTGGGCGTGGAAATCGCGGCGGAGGACGGGGCGCGCCTCCACCGCGTCGTGCTCGACGGCGCGGAGCAGAGGATTTACCTCCCCGCCCCGAAGAAGCCGCCGGCGGTGCGCTTCGACAAGGACGGCTGGGTGCTCAAGGAGCTGAGCTTCGAGAAAGAGGAGGAAGAATGGCTCCGCCAGATAGAGAGCGACTCGGACATGCTGGGGCGCATCGAGGCGGCCGAGGAGCTCGCCGCCTACCCGTCGCCCAAGGCCATCGCGGCGCTCGCGAAAGCGCTTCGGGAGGATTCCTATTACGGCGTGCGCGCGGAGGCGGCGAAGCTGCTCGCGGACATCGCTACGGACGAGGCGCGCGCGGCGCTTCTCGACGCGACGGAGGACCCGGACGCGCGCGTCCGCGTCGCGGCCGCGCGGGCGCTCGGGGAGCACAAAGGGCCGGGAAGCGGGCCAGCTGTCGCGCGTCTCAAGGCGCTCTTTGAAAAAGACCTCTCCTACCGCGTGCAGGCCGAGGCCGTTAAGGCGCTCGCAAAGCTTTCTCCTGAAAAAGAAAGCAAAAAGGAAGACCGCGGCGGCGAAGCCGAGGAAGGCGAGAAAGAAGAGGAAGAAAAGGAAGAATCCTCCCCGGAGGCGCTCCCGCGCGAGGAGCTTGAAGAAATTCTGTCCAAGGCTCTCGAGATGCCGTCGCACCTGGAAGTCATCCGCCGCGCCGTTTTCGACGCCTACGTCGAGATGGATGACGAGGAAGCCGTCCCGACGCTCAGGGAGTGGATGGCGTACGGGAAGCCGACGTTATGCCGCACGGCGGCCCTTCGCGCCTTCGGAGAACTCTCGGAGGACGACCCGGAGGAGGCGGCGCGCACGGTGCTCGCGTTCCTCGAGGACAAGAGCCACCGCGTGCGCGGCGCCGCCTGCTCGGTTCTCGAGGAGCTGGGCGAGCCGCTCGCCGTTCCCGCCCTCGTCGTCGCCGCCGAAGAGGACCCGATCGACTACGTCCGCGAAGCCGCGAAGGAAGCGGTAAAAGAACTGCAAAAAGAAAAGGAGAAGCGCCGGGAAGAGGAGAAAGATTAGCCGTCAAGGGCCGGTGGTCCGTGCGATGCTCCCATGAATTTTTTTCCTTTTTCCTGATTTCCTGAACCTGTCCTCGTCGAGATAAGTTATGCCCGCCGCTTCATCCAAGGCCAAAGCGCGCGGCCCGCTCCTGCCGCGGGTCGCCATTGCGGGGCGCCCGAACGTGGGCAAGTCCACGCTGTTCAACCGCCTGGTCGGCTCCCGCAAGGCCATCGTGCATCCCGCGCCCGGCGTCACGCGGGACTACCTTTCCCAGACCGTCGAGCGTGAAGGGCGCCGGTTCGAGCTGATTGACACGGGCGGTCTCACCGAGCCCGTCGGGGACGCACTGACCCCGCTCGTGTGGCAGGCCGCCGAGGGCGTGCTGGAGATGGTGGACGTCGTGGTCTTTATGGTGGACGCCAAGCAGGGGCCCACCGCGGCCGACGAGATGCTAGCCGAGCGGTTGCACCGGCTCGACAAGCCCGTGCTCTTGGTCGCGAACAAGGTGGACGGGCGGCGCGACGAGGCGGCCGTCCACGACTTCCAGGCCCTGGGCTTCGGCGCGGCGCAGCTTCTTTCCGCCGAGCACGGGCGCTTTATGGACGAATTCCTCGAGGCGCTCCTTGCGGCACTCTCCGCGTTCGAGCCGGCCTTTTCCGGCTCCGAGGAGCCGGAGGAACGCATCGCGGTCGCCATCGTGGGGCGTCCGAACGTGGGAAAATCGTCGCTCCTCAACGCCCTCCTGGGCGAGGGGCGCGCGCTCGTTTCCGAGATTCCCGGCACCACCCGCGACGCCGTGGACGCCGGGTGCGTGCGCGACGGCGTGCGGTACGTCTTCATCGACACGGCGGGCATACGGCGGCGGGCGCGCGTCAAGGCGCACCTGGCCACGCTGTCGGTTCTTCGCGCGCGGGCGGCGCTCGAGCGCGCGGACGTGGCCCTCCTGGTGCTGGACTCGGTGCGCGAGCTCGCCCGCCAGGACCTGGCCATCGGGCGGCTCATCAAAGAATCGGGCGCCGCCACCGTTCTGGTGCTCAGCAAGTGCGACCTCATTGAAGGAAGCGCCGACGCGGAAGCCATGCAGCGGCACCTCCGGCGGCACATGCCGTTTCTCGACTACGCGCTCGTCGCGACGACCTCGGCTTTGCGCGGGCGGGGCATAAAGGCGCTTTTTCAAAAAATCGTCCGCGCGGAGCGCGCGCGCCGGTTCCGGGTCCCCACCGCCCGCCTCAACCGCGACCTGAAGCGCATCGTCCTCAAGAACCCGCCTCCCTCGCGCGGGCGAGCCGCGTTCCGTCTCCTGTACGCCACCCAGCCACTGGCGCCGCCGCCCACCATGGTGCTCTTCGCCAACCGCGCGGGCGGGCTTACCCAGGCCTACCTGCGCTACATGGAGCGTGAGCTGCGTGCTTGCTATTCGCTCGATGGAACGCCGCTCCGGCTTCTCGTCAGGGCGAAGCCCGCCCGCTACGGCAAAGGCCGTGCCGCGGCCGGGAAGACGCGCGCGAAGGCATCTAAGAAAGGTCGTTCAGGGCGGCGTCCGCGCCGATAGCGGCCGCCCTTGCGGGGTATGCCGCAAAGCCCGGCCACGCCGGTTTTTCCGATTCTTGCGCCGCCGCATGCACTCGCCTATCATGAGGAAAACAATGCGCAAACGACTGGCTCGTGCCGCAGCGCTCGCCCTCGGGCTCGCTCTGCTGGCGTTCGGCGCGGAGCGTTCCGTTTCGCTCCGCGCGTTCGTGGAGGCCGTAAACGTCGAGAGAGCGGTGCTGCGGGTTGATTCCTACGACGTGCACGTCGGTGAATCGGGCGTGAGGGGGCACGTCCGCTCGCTGGAGGAGGTGCAGCCCGGCCTCTTCGCCCGCGTGCGCGGCGAGATTCTTCCCGACGGAACGGTCAAAGCAAGCTCGGTGCACATCAAAAAGGCCAACCCGGGCGTCTCCTTCCGCCGCAAACTGGAAAAGGCCTCCCGGAGGGCCGAGGAGGAGATTGCCAAGGACAAGAACAAGAAAATGAAGCTCGTGGAAGACGAGGAGCTGAACGCCTACGTGGGGGGGCTCGGGATGCGTCTTGTGCCCGAGTGGGCCGGGCCCCAGATTAATTTCAGGTTTCGCGTTCTCGACCATCCCGAGGTCAACGCCTTCGCCATGCCGGGCGGCCAGATCTACGTGTTCACGGGGCTCCTGGGGCGCGTCGAGAACGAGGCGCAATTGGTGACCATCCTGGGACACGAGATTGCCCACGTCACCGAGCGCCACTCGGAGCGCACGTATAAAAAATTCTATTTTCCGAGCATCTTTCTCAACGTCACTACGATTTTCGTGAATCCGGGACTTTCCCAGGCCGAGTCGCTGCTCATAGGGCTGGCCCTCAACGCGGCCGTGAACGGCCACGGCCGCAACCAGGAGGACCAGTCCGACCGCGTGGGCCTGCGCTACTCGACCGCGGCTGGCTACGACCCGCGCGAGGGCCCCAAGGTCTGGGACCTCTTTAACGCCGTCTACGGCGACACACCCAAGGCGATCAACTTTTTCTACGGCAATCACTCCACGAACAAGGTGCGCAAGCGCAACCAGGAGGAGGAAATCGCGTGGCACTACCGCGATTTCTCCGCCCTGCCCATAGACACAGGAGGCTATCAGCAGCGCATGGTGGCGTGGACGCTCAAGGCGGCGGAGCATGATTTCGAGGAGGGGCGCAGCAAGGTGGCGCGAAAGGAATTCGAGCGGGTGCTGCGCGTCCGCCCCGACGATGAAACCGCGAGGGAATATCTTGCCAAGCTCGACAAGAAAAAAGAAACCAAAGAAGCCAAAAAGAAGGGCTCGTAGCGCACGCGCGCCGGCGGGTTCGGGACGGGTGAAAGCTCTCCTCGAAGCGGCGCGCGCGGCCCAGGCGCACGCCTACGCGCCCAAGTCGGGATTCCCCGTGGGCGCGGCCGTGCGCGTCGAGGGTGGAAGAATTTTCTCGGGCTGCAACATCGAGGTCGGCATGAACGAGCTCGGCCTCTGCGCGGAGCGCACCGCCCTGTACAAGGCCATCTCCGAGGGCTTTCTCCGCATCGAGGCGGCGGCCGTCGTGACGAACGGCCGCGAGGCCGTCACGCCCTGCGGCGTCTGCCGGGAGGCGCTCTATAAGTTCGCATCCTCCCCCTCGATGCCCGTCTACCTTGCCCGTGCGTGCGATCTCTCGCGGCCCTCGGGCCGTCCCGTGCGCCTGAGCATTCGCGCCCTCCTTCCCCACACGCGCAGCCGCGCCCGGGCGACAGCGGAAAAGAGCCGCCGGAAACGTTGACAAAGTCGAAAATGGTGTTACCTTATCGTTTTGGCGGACCGGTGACGTAGAGTGGGTTTTTCGCGGTCCAGTAAGATTATGGAAAAGAACGTCTACTTTTTCGGAGCGGGGCGGGCCGACGGCTCCTCCCAAATGAAGAATCTTCTCGGCGGCAAGGGAGCGAACCTGGCGGAGATGACGAACCTGGGCATCCCCGTCCCTCCGGGCTTCACCGTCTCGACGCACGTCTGCGTCGAATATCTCAAGAATCCCTCGGTGCTTCAGTCCCTGGAGCCGCGGATTCAGGAGAATCTCGCCCGCGTCGAGAAGCTCATGGACAGGAAATTCGGCAACAAGAAGAACCCGCTTCTCGTCTCCGTTCGCTCGGGCGCGAAGTTTTCAATGCCCGGCATGATGGACACCATCCTCAATCTCGGACTGAACGACGAGACAACGGAAGGCCTCGCGCGCCAGACCGGCAATGAAGCGTTCGCGCTCGACTGCTACCGCCGCCTCGTCGAAAAGTTCGGCGAGATCGTGCACGGCGTCCCGCACGAGGCGTTCGACGAGATTCTCACCGAGGCCAAGAGCCGCCGCCTGGCCGAGCACGATTACCAGCTGGAAGCGGGGGACTGGAAAAAAGTTCTCGAACGCTACAAGGCGCTCTATCGGGAGCGGACGCGCGCGGATTTTCCGCAGGACGTTTTCACCCAGCTTCGGCAGGCCATCGAGGCTGTTTTTCGCTCCTGGAACAACGACCGCGCCCTCACCTACCGCCGCCTCCACGGCATTCCCCACGATTTGGGCACGGCCGTGACGGTGCAGGCCATGGTGTTCGGCAACGTCGGCATGGATTCGGCGACCGGCGTCGCCTTCACGCGCGACCCCTCAACGGGCGAGAACCGCTTCTACGGCGAATTCCTTCCCAACGCGCAGGGCGAGGACGTGGTGGCGGGAATCCGCACGCCCTACCCTCTCGCCAGCGCACCGGAGGGAGGAGAGGAAAGCCTCGAGGCCAAGCTGCCCGAGGTCTACGAAGAGCTCTGCGGCATCCGCGAGCGCCTGGAGAAGCACTACCGCGACATGCTCGACATCGAGTTCACCGTGGAGTCGAAAAAACTTTTCATGCTTCAGACGCGCGTCGGCAAGCGCACGGGCACGGCGGCGCTCCGGGCGGCCGTCGAGATGGTCGACGAGGGATTAATCAGCCGCGAGGAAGCGGTGCTGCGCGTCGAGCCGGCGCACCTGGAGCAAATTCTCGGCTCCGTCTTCGACGCCGCGGCGAAAAAGAAGGCGCTCGCCGAGAAGAAATTTCTCGCGAAGGGACTCGCCGCCAGCCCCGGGGCCGCCTCGGGCCGTATCGCCCTTTCGGCCGAGGAGGCCGTCGAGATGGCCCAAGGCGGGGACGGGCGGGTCGTCCTGGTGCGCGTCGAGACGTCGCCTGAAGACGTGGCCGGCATGAGCGCCGCGAAGGGGATCCTGACTGCGCGCGGGGGGATGACGTCCCACGCCGCGGTCGTGGCGCGCGGCATGGGAAAGCCCTGCGTGACGGGATGCAAGGCGGTCGACATCGACCATAAGAAAGGGGAAGTTCGCGTCAGCGGCCGCACCTTCAAGCGGGGCGACTACCTTTCGCTCGACGGCTCGGCGGGCGAGGTCCTGGCGGGAGAGCTCGCCACGAGCCCCTCGGAGGTCGTGCGCGTCCTCGTCGAGAAAAGCCTCGCGCCCGACGAGGCGCCTCTGTACCGTCTCTACGAGCGCTTCTCGGCGTGGGTGGACGAGGCGCGCGACATGAAGGTTCGCGCCAACGCCGACACGCCCGAGGACGCCGCCAGCGCGCGCGCTTTCGGCGCCGAGGGCATAGGCCTCTGCCGCACGGAGCACATGTTCTTCGAAGAGGAGCGCATTCCGGCGGTGCGCGAGATGATTCTCTCACGCACGGAGGAGGAACGCCTCCGCGCGCTCGAAAAACTCCTTCCCTTCCAGCGCGACGACTTTACCGGAATCCTGCGCGCCATGGCGGGGCTGCCCGTGACGATCCGGCTCCTCGACCCGCCGCTTCATGAGTTCCTGCCCCACGATAAGGCCGCGCTTGAAGCGCTCGGGCGCCGCATGAATCTTCCGACCGACGAGGTGCGGGCCAAGGTGGAATCGCTCCGCGAGGCCAACCCCATGCTCGGCCATCGCGGCTGCCGCCTCGCGATCACCTATCCCGAAATCTACGAAATGCAGGCGCGCGCCATCCTGGAGGCGGCGGCGTCCCTCAGGAAGCGGGGCGTCGACGCGCGGCCCGAAATCATGCTTCCGCTCATCGCGAACCCGAACGAATTTTCCTTCCTGCGCTCGCGCGTCGAGGCCGTCGCGGCGGCCGTCTCCAAGGAAGCGGCGTCGTACCCCATCGGCACCATGATGGAGGTTCCGCGCGCCTGCCTGCAAGCCGGGGCGATCGCCCAGGAGGCCGACTTTTTCTCTTTCGGCACGAACGACCTCACGCAGATGACCTACGGGTTCAGCCGCGACGACACCGGCTCGTTTCTTCCCGAATACATCGCCAAGGAGATTCTGGGCGTCGATCCATTTTCGCAGCTCGACGTGGAGGGCGTCGGCGAGCTCGTCCGGATGGGCGTGGAGGGCGGCCGCGCCGCCAAGGCCTCGCTCAAGATCGGCATCTGCGGCGAGCATGGAGGCGACCCCTCGTCCATCAAATTCTGCTACAGCGTCGGCCTCGATTACGTCTCCTGCTCGCCCTACCGAGTGCCGATCGCCCGCCTCGCCGCCGCGCAGGCGGCGCTCGAGCGCAAGGGCGCCGTTAAGAAAAGCGACACGCGGTAGGCCGGCCGCGACGAAGCCGTCGCGAGCCGCCGCCAGCACCCGTCTCCTGAAAAATCTTTAAGAATCCTTCAGGATTGCGTGGGCGGCAAGGCGTCCCGGGGCTCCCATGATGCCGCCTCCGGGATGGGCGCCGTGGCCGCACATGTAAAGGTTCTTCAACGGCATGCGGTACTGAGCCCAGCCGGGAACGGGGCGCAGCATGAAGATTTGATCCGGCGTAATCTCGCCCGCGAAGATGTTGCCTTCCGTGAGGCCGAACTCCTGCTCCATGTCCCAGGGCGTGACGACCTGGCGGTGCAGAATGATGTTCTTCAGGTTGGGCGCGTACTCGCTGAGGGTGTCCACCACCGTGTCGCCGAGCGCCTCGCGGTGGTCGTTCCAGTGGCCGGCCTTTAGGTCGTAGGGAGCGTACTGGACGAAGATGGACATCACGTGCTTTCCGGGCGGCGCCACCGAGGGATCCATGAGCGAGGGGATCACGGCCTCCAGGAAGGGCCGCCTGGAGAATTTCCCGTACTTGGCGTCGTCGTAGGCGCGCTCCAGGTATTCGGTGCTCGGGGCCACGAAGATGTCTCCGCTGAGGTGCGGGCCGTTACCGGGAAGGCACGTGAAATTCGGAAGCCCGTCCAGGGCCATGTTGACCTTGGCCGTTGAGCCCCGGATTTTGTATTTTCGAATTTTTTCCAGGAAATCCGCGGGCACGTGCCCGGGCTCGAGAAATTTCAAGAACGTGCGCTTCGGATCGGTGCTTGCGGCCACGATGTTGGCGCGAATCTCGTCGCCGTTCTCGAGGACAACGCCGGCGGCCGCGCCGTTTTTGACGAGAATCTTCGCGACGGGGGCCTCCGTGCGGATTTCGGCGCCGTGGTGCCTCGCGGCGCCGGCGAAGGCCTCGCTCACCGCCCCCGTGCCTCCCCGCGAGATGCCCCACGCCCGGTACGCCCCGTCCAGCTCTCCCATGTAGTGGTGGAGCAGCACGTACGCCGTTCCGGGAGAGCGGATTCCGAGGTACGTGCCGATGATGCCGCTGATGGACATGGACGCTTTCAGGACATCGCTCTCGAAGAACATGTCGAGAAATCCGAGCGCGCTCATGGTCATGAGTTTCGCCTGAAAGTGCGGGGCATCGTCGCCCAGCCCCTGCAGGCGCTTTCCCAGCTTGAGGAGCTTGAAAAGCTCGCGGGGGTCGAGGGACGCCGGGTCGGGAGGCGTCATGGCGAGAATCGGCTTCACGAACCAGGCAAGCTGCACCATGAGCCTTCCGAATTCCCGGACGGCTTCCGCGTCGCGGCGGGAGAAGCGGCTGATTTCGCGGTAGGTTTTTTCACGGTCGCCCCAGCGGGTGAGGTAGTTTCCGTCCGGGAGCGGAGTGAAGGCGCAGTCGAGGGGAATGATGTCGAGGCCGTACTTCGTAAGCTCGAGCTCGCGGATTACCTCGGGCCGGAGCAGGCTCACCACGTAGGACAGAACCGTGTACTTAAAGCCCGGATAAATCTCCTCCGTCACGGCGCAGCCGCCCAGGACGTGCCTTCGCTCCAGCACGAGCACCTTTTTCCCCGCCTTCGCCAGGTAAGCGGCGCACGCGAGGCCGTTGTGCCCGCCTCCGATTATGATGGCGTCGTAGCGTTCGGCCATGCTCCGCTCTTTTGCCTAACCGGAAGAACAACGCGACCGCATCGGCCCGACCCTCACTTTCGACCGCGGCGACTTTCCGCTGAAACGTTCCCTCTTTTTCTCTGTCCCTACAATTTGAGCCGTTCCGATGGACGAACCAAGTACAATTTACTCCGCGAAAGAATGTCGTGTCAAGAATCTTGGAGAAAGATGCCTCGGAAAAAACGCGTTCGACCGGCACCGCTCTGCCAAATCTTGATTCTCAAGGGGTTTTCCCCTATCCTTACCTTTTCCATGACGAAGCGAAAGATTTGCCTTAAGCAAAAGCGTTGCCGGCAAATCCCTCGCTTCCAGCACCGCGCGCGGCACCCCCGTTCCTGAACACCACTCCAAGAGAAAATAGACTATGGCCAAAATCTACGACGCAATTATCGTGGGAGGCGGACACAACGGTCTCACGGCCGCCGCGTACCTGGCGAAGGCGGGGAAAAAGGTGCTCGTGCTCGAGCGGCGGTACGTGTTGGGCGGCTGCACCGTGACGGAGGAGATTTATCCGGGGTTCAAGTACACGGTTTTATCGTACGTGGTGAGCCTGATGCGGCCCGAGATCATCCGGGAGCTTGAGCTTGCAAAGCACGGCTACGACGTCATCCCCATGCACACCAGCCTGTCTCTGCTGCCGGACGGAAACCGCCTTTTCCTCTCGGAGGACGAGAAGGAAAACCACAGGGAGATAAGCCGCTTTTCCCGGCGTGACGCGGACGCCTATCCGGAATTCCATGAATTCCTGACAAGGCTTGCGAGTTTCGTTCACCCTTTCCTTTCCATGGTCCCCCCCGATCCGATGTCGTTCAGTCCGCGCGAGCTCCTCAAGCTCTTCCGCCTCTGGAAGGGCTTCCGTGAGCTCGGCGAGGATTCCCTGTCCTTCGTCAAGCTCATGAGCATGAGCGCGCTCCACCTTGCCGAGATGTTCTTCGAGTCGGACGTTATGAAGGCCCAAGCGGCAGTCGGGGGAATCTTCGGCAAAGGGAGCATACGCGCTCCCGGAACGGCCTACGTGCTACTTCACCTCGGTATGGGGGACGTGGACGGGACCACCGGCACGTGGGGCTTTCAACGCGGAGGCATGGGGGGCGTGGCCGAAGCCATCGCAAAGGCCGCAAAGAGCCACGGCGTCGAGATTCGCACGGAGGCGCCGGTTTCGAAAATTCTCGTCCGGAACGGCACGGCGACGGGCGTGGTGCTTGAAAGCGGCGAGGAGATTCGCGCGAAGTCGGTCGCCTCGGGCGTCGACCCGAAGGTCACGTTCCTGAAGCTGCTCGACCCGGGGGACGTTCCTACGGAGTTTCTGGATAAAATCCGCAAATACACCGTGGTAGGCGCATCGTGCAAGGTCAATCTGGCCCTGGACGCTCTTCCCGATTTCACCTGCATGCCGGGCGACGGCCCGCACCTGCGTGGGACCCTTATGGTGGCCCCGAGCCCCGACTACCTGGTGCGCGCCTTCGACGAAGCCAAGTACGGAAACTTTTCGCGCAGGCCCTTCCTCGACATCGTGATTCCTTCCTTGCTGGATCCCTCGATGGCGCCGCCCGGCAAGCACGTGATGTCCATCTCCGGCCGGTACACTCCCTTAAATCTCAAGGCCGGACACTGGAACGACCACCGCGAGGCGCTCGGCGACACGGTGATAGACACCCTGAGCGAGTACGCGCCCAATTTGAAGGACATCATTCTCCACCGCCAGGTCGTCACGCCCTGGGATTACGAGAACGAGTTCAACCTCACGGGCGGCAACATTTTCCACGGCGACCTCACGGTCGAGCAGACTTTCATGTTCCGCCCCGCGCCGGGGTGGGCGCAGTACCGCATGCCGGTGAACCGCCTTTACATGTGCAGCTCCGGCGCCCATCCGGGGGGAGGGGTGATGGGAGCGCCGGGACGCCTGGCTGCGCTGGAAATGCTCAAGGATTTTAAAAGCGGGAGGCTCTGAAGATGGGCAAGCAGTACGACGCCGTTATCATAGGAAGCGGCCACAACGGCCTCATTGCCGCGGCCTATTTGGCGAAGGGCGGGAAAAAGGTGCTCGTGCTCGAGCGAAGGCACATCGTGGGCGGCTGCACCATTACGGAGGAGGTTTTTCCCGGATTCATTTATTCCGTCTTGGCGTACGTGGTGGGCATGATGCGGTCCGAGATCGTCCGGGAGCTGGAGCTCGAGAAGCACGGCTACGACATCATCCCCATTGAGAGCAACTTCTCTCCGCTGCCGGACGGAAATTATCTCCACTTCACGGAGGACGAAGAGGAAAACCGCAGACAGATAAGCCGTTTTTCCAAGCGCGATGCGGACGCCCACCTTGAATTCAACCAGCTCATGACGCGCCTTGCGGAGTTCGTTCATCCGACCTTTTCCATGGTCCCTCCCGATCCGAGGTCGTTCCGTCCGCGCGACCTACGCAAGCTCCTTCGTCTCGGAAAGCGATTCCGGGCGCTCGGCGAGGATTCCTTCTCTTTGGCAAAGCTCATGACCATGAGCTCGCTCGACTTCGCCGAAAGGTATTTCGAATCGGACGTGATGAAGGCCCTGACGTCCTGCGGCGGAGTCATCGGCACGTTCCTGGGCATCAGTTCTCCCGGAACCGCCTACGTGCTACTTCACCACCACATCGGGGAAGTGGACGTGGGCAGCGAGTGGGGCATTCCCCGAAAGGGCATGGGGACCGTGAGCGGCGCCATCGCCGGGGCGGCGAGAGAATTCGGCGCTGAGATCCACACGGAGGCGCCGGTCTCGAAGATTCTCGTCCGGAACGGCGCGACGACCGGCGTGGTGCTGGAAAGCGGTGAGGAGATTCGCGCGAAGGCGGTAGCCTCGTCCGTGGACCCGAAGCACACGTTCCTGAAGCTGCTCGACCCCGGGGACGTTCCTCCGGAGTTTTTGAAAAAAATTCAAAAATACAAGATTCGGGGTGCCTCGGCCAAGGTCAACTTTGCCCTGGACGGGCTTCCGAACTTCACCTGCAGGCCGGGCGACGGACCGCACATGAAAGGGTTCTTTAACATCGCCCCGAGCACCGACTACCTGGAGTGCGCCTACCTCGAAGCCAAGTACGGAAGCTTTTCGAGCAGACCCTACCTCGAGTGTGTCATTCCCTCCATGGTGGATCCCTCGCTGGCGCCGCCGGGCAAGCACGTGATGTTCGTCTCCGCCCGGTACACTCCCTTCACGCTCAAGGACACCCACTGGAACGAACAACGCGAGGCGTTCGGCGACGCCGTGGTAGACACCCTGAGCGAGTACGCGCCCAATCTGAAAGACATCATTCTCCACCGCCAGGTACTCACGCCCTGGGATTTTCAGGAGGAGTACGGCCTCACGGACGGCAATATTTTCCACGGCGACCTCGCGGCCGAGCAGATTTTCATGATGCGCCCCGTGCCGGGGTGGGCGCAGTACCGGATGCCCGTGCATCGTCTTTACCTGTGCGGCTCCGGCGCCCATCCGGGAGGCGGGGTGATGGGAGCGCCGGGGCGCCTGGCCGCGCTGGAAATGCTCAAGGACTTCAAGAGTGGAAGGCTCTAACTATATGGGTAATAAGTACGACGCAATCATCATAGGTGGAGGCCACAACGGCCTCACGGCCGCCGCGTACCTGGCGAAGGCCGGAAAAAAGGTTCTGGTCCTCGAGCGGCGGTACGTGTTGGGCGGCTGCACCGTGACGGAAGAGATTTATCCGGGGTTCAAGTACACGGTTTTATCGTACACGGTGAGCCTGATGCGGCCCGAGATCATCCGGGATCTGGATCTTGAAAGCCACGGTTACCACGTCATCCCCGTTAACAGCAACTTCGTTCCGCTGCCGGACGGGAATCACCTCTTCCTCGCGGAGGACGAGGAGGAAAACCGGAGACAGATCAGCCGCTTTTCCAAACATGACGCGGACGCCTATCCGAAATATCATGAATTCATGGCAACCCTTGCGAGGGTCGCCAATCCCTTCCTTTCCATGGTCCCCCCCGACCCGTTGTCGTCTCATCCGCGCGAGCTCCTCAAGCTCTTCCGCCTCGGGATGCGTTTCCGGGGGCTCGGTAAAGACGCCTATTCCTGCGCCAAGCTCATGACCATGAGCTCGCTCGAGCTTGCCGAGATGTTTTTCGAGTCGGACGTTATGAAAGCCCAAACGTCCGCCAGCGGAGTCATCGGTTCGTTCCTGAGCATCCGCTCTCCCGGGACGGCCTACGTGCTCCTTCACCACTACATGGGGGAACTGGACGGGGACACCGGCTCGTGGGGCTTCCTCCGCGGAGGCATGGGGGCCCTGGCCGACGCCCTCGCCGGGGCGGCGAGAAAATACGGCGCCGAGATCCGCACGGAGGCACCGGTCTCGAAGATTCTCGTCCGAGACGGCGCGGCGGCCGGCGTGGTGCTGGAAAGCGGCGAGGAGATTCGCGCGAAGGCGGTCGCCTCGGGCGTGGATCCGCCCCTCACATTTCTGAAAATGCTCGACCCCGGGGACATGCCGGCGGAGTTTTATGAAAAAATTCGACAATACAAGGTCCGGGGCTGCTCCGGCATGGTCAACCTGGCCCTCGACGGACTTCCGAACTTCACGGCTCTTCCCGGAGACGGCCCGCACCTGCGAGGGTTCATCACCATCGCCCCGAGCACGGACTACCTGGAGCGCGCATACGACGACGCAAAGTACGGAAAATATTCGCACAGGCCCTACCTCGACGTCGTAATTCCCTCCCTGGTGGATCCCTCGATGGCGCCGCCCGGAAAGCACGTGATGTCCGCCTCCGTCCGCTACGCTCCTTACCATCTCAAGGCCGGTCCCTGGGACGACCACCGTGAGACGTTCGGCGATAACGTGATAGACACCTTGTGCGAGCACGCGCCCAATTTGAAAGACATCATTCTGCACCGCCAGGTGCTCTCGCCCTGGGATTACGAGCAGGAGTTCGGCCTCACCGGCGGCAGCATTTTCCATGGCGACCTCTCGGCCGATCAGCTTTTCATGATGCGCCCCGTGCCGGGGTGGGCGCAGTACCGCATGCCCGTGAACCGCCTTTATATGTGCGGCTCCGGCGCCCATCCGGGAGGCGGCGTCATGGGAGCGCCGGGATGGCTGGCCGCGCTGGAGATGCTCAAGGATTTTAAAAGCGGAAGACTTTGAAACCGGAAACGATAGAGGATACCTAGCAGGAGACTTAAGAAAATGAGCAGCCAATACGACGCAATCGTTATAGGAGGGGGCCACAACGGCCTCACGACCGCCGCGTACCTCGCGAAGAGCGGAAAGAAAGTTCTGGTCCTCGAGGCCCGGAACGTCCTGGGCGGCGCGGCGGTGACGGAGGAAATTTATCCGGGGTTCAAATACGACTGCTGTGCCATGATCTGCGATTGGCTATCCGACGACGTCGTCCGCGACCTGGAACTCGTAAAGCACGGCCTGGATATGCTTCCCCAAACCAGTACGACATTCTCGCCCTTGCCCGACGGGGGATATTTCTTCCTCCGGGAAGACGAGATGGAGGAAGCCCAGAAAGAGATTGCAAAATTTTCCAAAAAAGACGCGCAGAAGTACCCCGAGTATATAGATTTCGTTGAACGCGTGTCCGATTTTATCTCTCCGTTTCTTAATGTGCCGGCGCTGGACATCACCGATACCAGCTTTTCCTCGACGTGGCAGATGCTGCGCACGGCGCTTCGCTTCCGGAGGCTCGGAAAAGAAGACATGTACGAGCTCATGAGGCTCACTTCCATGAGCATATCGGACTATCTGGACGAGTGGTTTGAGTCGGACGTTTTGAAGGGTGTGCTCGCCTCGACTCTTTCCGGCTGCCCGATGATAGGCCCGAAATCTCCGGGCACGGGCCTTTTCCTGCTAGGTTACCACGCGGCCGTCGAGTGGTCGGGCTACCCGCGCGGGGGCATCGGTGCCGTCAGCGCATCCATCGCAAAGTCCGCAAGGAGCCACGGCGCCGAGATCCGCATGGAGGCGCCCGTGGCGAGAATTATCGTTAAAAACGGCGCGACAACCGGCGTGGCCCTCGAGAGCGGCGAGGAGATTTCCGGGAAAATTGTTGCCGCAAGCACCGATCTGCATCGAACCTTCCTGAAGCTGCTCGACCCCGGCTCTCTCGACCCCAAGTTCCTGTGGCACGTCCGCAACTTCAGGCTGAACGGGGCTTCGGCCAAGGTAAATCTGGCCCTGAGCGAGCTTCCGAACTACACGTGTCTTCCCGGAGACGCGCACCAGCGGGGATTCACGCTGAGGTACCCCAGCGTGGATTTCTGGGAGCGCGCCTACGACGACGCCAAGTACGGCCGCTTCCCGAAGGAGCCCTGCTTATACGCGCTCATCCCCTCGCTCATGGATCCGGGCCTCGCCCCCAAGGGCAAGCACGTCATGAACCTCTTCATCCATTACGTACCGTACCATCTCAAGGAAGGAAACTGGAACGACCGGCGCGAGGAGCTGGGCGACCTGGCCGTCGACCTGCTTACCCAGCACGCTCCCAACTTCAAGAAATCCATCCTGCACCGTCAGGTGTTGACGCCGCTCGATCTCGAAAACATCTACGGCCTCACCAATGGGGATAACAGCCACGGAGAGTTTACTTTAGACCAGCTTCTGTTCATGCGTCCCGTGCCAGGCTGGACGCACTACCGCATGCCGATCAAGAATCTCTACCTTTGCGGCTCCAGCGCGCACCCCGGGGCCGGCATCTCGGCCAGGCCGGGCCACTTCGCCGCACGCCAGATTCTCGAGGACTGGCACGGCGTCACCGCCGCGTAAACGGCCGCGACCTGAGATGCTAAAAGATTTTGGAAATGGTAGACTTTAAAATTGGAAACTTCTATATGCCTTGAAACAGGAGATTCTAAGAAATGAGCAACCAATACGACGCAATCGTCATAGGAGGAGGCCACAACGGCCTCACGACCGCCGCATACCTTGCGAAAAGTGGAAAGAAGGTTCTGGTCGTCGAGGCGCGGAACGTCCTGGGCGGCACGGCGGCGACTGAGGAAATTTGCCCGGGGTTCAAATACAACACCTGCGCCTTCCTCTGCGACTGGCTCTCCGAGGCCGTCGTCCGCGACCTGGACCTCGAAAAGCACGGCCTGGAAATTCTTCCCCGCAGCACTTCGATGTTCACGCTCATGCCGGACGGAAGATATTTCATTTTGTGGGACGAGATGGAGGAAGCCCAGAAAGAAATAGAGAAGTTTTCCAAGAAGGACGCGCAGAAGTTCGCCGAGTATCACGATTTTGTGACCCGTCTTTCCAGTTTCGCCGCTCCGATTCTCGCCGCGCCGGCGCCGGACATCACCGATACCAGCTTCTCCTCGACGTGGCAGATGCTGCGCACGGCGCTTCGCTTCAGGAGGCTCGGAAAGAACGATATGTACGAGTTCATGCGGTTCGTTTCCATGAGCGTATCGGACTGTCTGGACGAGTGGTTCGAGACGGACGTCTTGAAGGCCGTGATCGCCTCGGACATCTCCGGCGGCCCGATGTTGGGCCCGAAATCCCCAGGCTTGGGCTATTTCCTGCTGGGTTACCACATGGCCGGCGAGTGGTCGGGCTTCCCGCGCGGAGGCATAGGCGCAATCAGCGAAGCCATAGCGAAGTCCGCAAGGAGCCACGGCGTCGAGATACGCACGGAAGCGCCCGTGGCGAAGGTTCTCCTCAAAAACGGCGCGGCCGCCGGCGTGGTCCTCGAAAGCGGCGAGGAAATTCTTGGAAAAATCGTTGCCTCGAGCGCCGACCTGCACCGGACCTTTCTGAAGCTGGTCGATCCCGCTTATCTCGAGCCCAAGTTCCTGTGGCACGTCCGCAACTTCAGGATGAACGGGGCTTCGGCCAAGATAAACTTGGCCCTTAGTGAGCTTCCGAACTTTACGTGTCTTCCCGGAGACGGGCCGCACCTGCGGGGAATGATACTGGGGATCAACAGCATGGAGCAGTTGGAGCGCGCCTACGACGACGCCAAGTACGGCCGCTTCCCGAGGACGCCCTGTTTCGACGCGGCCATCCCCTCGCTCGTCGACCCGAGCTTCGCCCCAGAGGGCAAGCACGTCATGGACGTCTTCCTCCAATACACCCCGTACCATCTCAAGGAAGGGAACTGGAACGACCGGCGCGAGGAGCTGGGAGACCTGGTCATCGACGCCCTCGCGAAGTACGCCCCCAACATCAAGAAAGCCATCCTTCACCGCCAGGTGCTGACGCCGCTCGATCTCGAAACCATCTACGGCATCACCAACGGGGATATCTGTCAAGGAGAGATTACTCTCGATCAGCTTCTGTTCATGCGGCCCGTGCCGGGCTGGGCGCACTACCGCATGCCGATAAAGAACCTTTACCTTTGCGGCGCGAGCACGCACCCCGGAGGCGGCATCTCCGCCACGCCGGGCCGGCTCGCCGCACGCAAGATTCTCGAGGACTGCCGCCTGGGCATCGCCGGGTAAACGGCTGCGGCCTGACGGCGGTCGCACGCGCCGAGAGCCCCCGCGCCGGAGGTGCTCAGGGGCTGCGGCAATGGTAGACTCTATATTCAATACAGGAAACGCCCAAGAATCATCAACACAGGAGAATCTGGAAAATGAGTAAACAGTACGATGCAATCGTCATAGGAGGAGGCCACAACGGCCTCACGACCGCCGCTTACCTTGCTAAAAGCGGAAAGAAGGTTCTGGTCGTCGAGGCGCGGCACGTCCTGGGCGGCGCGGCGGCGACGGAGGAGATTTTTCCGGGATTCAAATACAACACCTGCGCCATCCAATGCGATTGGCTGTCCGACTCCGTCGTCCGCGACCTGGATCTCGTAAAGCACGGCCTGGAATTCCTTCCCCGCAGTTCCGCTGCGTTCGCGCCCATGCCGGACGGAAGGTATCTCATATTGCATGACGAGGTGGAGAAAGCCCAGAAAGAGATAGAGAAATTTTCCAGGAAGGACGCGAAGAAGTACCCCGAGTATATGGATTTCGTTGAACGTCTCTCCGGTTTTGTCTCTCCGCTTATCGGTGCGCCGGCGCCGGACATCGCCGATACCAGCTTTTCCTCGACGTGGGGGTTGCTGCGCACGGCGCTTCGCTTCCGGAGGCTCGGCAAAAACGACATGTACGAGCTAATGCGGCTCACTACCATGAGCATATCGGACTATCTGGACGAGTGGTTTGAGTCGGACGTTGTGAAGGCCGTGATCGCCTCGCTCATATCCGGCGGCCCGATGTTGGGCCCGAAATCTCCGGGCTCGGCCTTTTTCCTGCTGGGTTACCACACGGCCGTCGAGTGGTCGGGCTTCCCGCGCGGAGGCATAGGCGCCATCAGCGAAGCCATCGCGAGGTCCGCAAGGAGCTACGGCGCAGAGATACGCACGGAGGCGCCCGTGGCGAGAATTATTGTCAAAAACGGCGCGACCGCCGGCGTGGCACTCGAAAGCGGCGAGGAGATTTCCGGAAAAATCGTTGCCGCAAGCACCGACCTGCACCGAACCTTTCTGAAGCTGCTCGATCCCTCTTCTCTCGATCCCAAGTTCCTGTGGCATGTCCGCAACTTCAGGATGAACGGGGCTTCGGCCAAGATAAACCTTGCCCTGAGCGAGCTTCCGAACTTCACGTGTCTTCCCGGGGACGGCCCGCACCTGCGGGGATACATGACGGGGACTCACAGCATGGAGCACTGGGAGCGTGCCTACGACGACGCCAAGTACGGCCGCTTCCCGAGGACGCCTTGCTTCGACTTGGCCATCCCCTCTCTCCTCGACCCGAGCCTCGCTCCCGAGGGCAAGTACGTTGCGGACCTTTTCGTCCAGAACACCCCGTACCATCTCAAGGAAGGGAACTGGAACGACCGGCGCGAGGAGCTGGGAGACCTGGTCATCGAAGCCCTCTCGAAGTACGCCCCCAACGTCAAGAAAGCCATCCTTCACCGCCAGGTGCTGACGCCTCTCGATCTCGAAACCGTCTACGGCCTCACCGCCGGGGATATCTGCCACGGAGAGATTACTCTCGACCAGGATCTATCCATGCGACCCGTGCCCGGCTGGGCGCACTACCGCATGCCGGTCAGGAACCTTTACCTTTGCGGCTCGAGCGCGCACCCCGGAGGCGGCATCTCGTCCGTGCCTGGCCGGCTCGCCGCACTCCAGATCCTCAAGGACTGGAGCAGGGGCATCGCCGCCGCGTAGACGTCCACGACCGGACGGCGGCCGCACGCGTCCAGAGCACCCGCGCCGAGTCCGCGCACGTGTTGCATGGCGCGTTTCTTTTTGGCATACTGCACTGATGCAACGCATGAGGCCGAACGAGGTGAGCCGAGGCGGGCGGTGTAGAAGCCGCCCGAAGCGCAGCACGGGGACGTTCTCAAGGGAATGTCCCCTTTTTCGTTTCTCAGGAAAGAGCGGCGGACGATGAAGGAAACCATCGCGCGGCTGATTCGCATGCAGGAAATCTACACGGCGCGCGCTGAAACGGACGAGCAGCTGGCGGCGCTCCCGGCCAAGCGGGCGGCCCTGCAAAAGGAAAGCGAAGCGTTCGAGGCCGAGCTCAAGGCGTTCTCCGAGGGCGTCGCGTCCGTCCGCAAGGTAATTCATTCGCTCGAAGTTGACGTGGAGGCGCTGAACGAGCAGAAGAACAAGTACGATTCGCAGCTTCTCGAAGTCAAAACCAACGAGGCTTACAAGGCGCTTCTTGGTGAGATTAAGTCGGTTCGGGAAAAAATCCACGGCATCGAGGAGCAGATTCTCGAATGCATGACCGAGGAGGAGGAGACGCGCAAGAAGGCCGAGGCGAAGAAGCGCGAGGAGCCTTCCTTCAAGCAGCGGGTCGAGTCGGAGCTTCGGGCGTTCGACGAGGAGGAAAAAGCGCTCAGCACGCGCCGCGAGGGCCTCGAAGCACGCTGGAGCGAGGAAAGCGGCGCGCTCGACTCGGAGCCTCTCGATATTTTCATGCGCCTGGTCGAGAACCGCCACGGCATTGCCGTCTCCCGCATCGCGGGCGAGGTGTGCGAGGCCTGCGCCATGCTCGTGCGGCCGCAGCACATCCAGGAAGTGCGCCAGTGCGAGAAGCTCCTTCTCTGCGAGCACTGCAGCCGGATCCTCATCTGGAGCGAGGACGAAGAAGCGGCCTCCGCGTGAACCCGCCGGGACGGACGAAAACCCTGACAGCTTACATCGACGGCGCTTCGCGCGGCAATCCCGGCGAATCGGGCTTCGGCGTCATCGCCATGCTTGCCCCGGATGCCCCGGCGGGGGAAGACGGAAGCCCCGCCCGCGCCGACTCGGGCGCCGGTACGGACAGGGAGGTCGAATTGTACGGTTATCTCGGCCGCGCCACGAACAACCGCGCCGAATACTGCGCGCTCCTCGCGGCGCTCGCCTACGCCCGGGCCGCTGGGGCGCGGACGCTTCTCGTGCGCTCCGACTCGGAGCTTCTGGTCAAGCAGGTGAAGGGCCTCTACCGCGTGCAGAACGAGCACCTCAAGCCCCTGCACGCCGAGGCCGTCAAGCAGGCGGCGCGGTTCGAGCGCTTCGAGATTTCCCACATCCCGCGCAAGGAGAACAAGCGCGCCGACCGGCTGGCGAACATAGCCGTGAACCTGAAGAAAAACTCCTTCCCCGGAATTCTCCCGTTCGAGAAACTTCCGTTTGTCCCCTGACCCGGCCGTGGAGCTTTCAAGGCGCATCGAAGAGGTTCGAGAGCGCATCGGGCGCGCCTGCGACCGCGCGAGGCGCCGCGCGGAGGACGTGGAGCTCGTCGCCGTGTCGAAAACCTTTCCTCCCGAAACCGTCCGCGCCGCCCACGCGGCGGGCCTGCGCGTCTTCGGAGAGAACCGCGTCGAGGAGGCGCTCCCCAAGATGGAGGCGCTTCGGGAAATTTCCGTCGCGTGGCACATGGTGGGGCAGGTGCAGACCCGGAAGGCGCGCGACCTCGTGGGGCGCTTCGCCCTGGTGCACTCGCTCGACCGCGAAAAGCTTGCGAAGGAACTTCAAAAGCGCGCCGAGGCCGCGGGCGTGGAGCACGTGCCCGTCCTGGCGCAGGTGGATTTTTCGGACAGGGCGGAGCGGGCGGGCGTCGCTCCAGAGAATCTCCTGGCGTTCCTCGAAGCGCTTGCCTCCTGTCCGCGCGTCGCCGTCGAGGGACTCATGACGCTTCCTCCCTACGACCCCGACCCCGAAAAGACGCGCCCCTTCTTCGTCCGCCTGCGCGAGCTCGCGGAGCGGGCGCGAGAAAGAAATTTTCCGCACGTTTCGATGCGCCACCTCTCGATGGGCATGACGGAGGATTTTCAGATTGCGATCGAGGAAGGTGCCACGCTTGTCCGGGTTGGGCGGGCTATCTTCGGGGAGAGGCAGGGCTAGCGGGTCACCCCGGTATCTTCGGAATCCCCGCCTCCTTCCACACCGCCTCCAGAGTCTGGTGCTCGAGCGCCTCGCGGTAGACGGCCTCGTCCATGCGTGGGCGGTAGGGGGCGAGCGCCTTGGCGATTTTTCGGCGCGCGCGGTCGAGCCGCTCCTTCGGGGCGCGGGCCTTGAGGAACTTCAAGACGCGGCGCTCGAGGCGCGCGGCGAATTTCTCCGCGGTCGGTATTTTCTTTGAGGCGAGCGCCCTTTCCGCCTCGCCGCGCAGTTCTTCGAAAAGCGGCGCCGCCCAGTCCGCCTTCGATTTCTTCCGGGCGCGCTTGAGGCGGTTCAAAAATTTTTCAAGCGTTTTCTTCGGGGATTCCTTTACCTTGCGAGGCCGCGCCGCGCCCCGCGAGCCCTGCGCACGCATGTTTTCCCACTCGTCGAGGACGGCGTTCTCGCAGAACGCGAGCACGACGGCCTTGCGGCGGCGCGAGGGGTCGAGGCGCTCGAAGTGGCGGTCGATGCCGCGCTTCACGGCGCGCAGGGGAACGCCCATCGCGTGCCACTCCTCGACCTTGGCGACGTCGCGCGGCGAGAGAAGGAGCGGCCGCCCGAAGCGCAGGCTGAAATGCTTTTCCGCCTCTGAGAAGTAGCGCACGGCGGAGCCCGCCTTCCCGGCTTCGGCGGTTTTTTTCCCCTTCTTTCTCGTTCTGCTCTTTTCAGCCTTGCTCGTGCGAGCGAGTTTTGGTGTCCGGCGAGCGCCCTTAGGAGCGGTTCTTCTCATAGAGGATGCGCAGCCCCTGAAGCGTCAAGTCCAGGTCCACTTTCTCGATGGCCGACACCGAGGGGGCGATGAGGGAAGCCTGGCCGCCCGTGGCGACGACGAAGAAATCCTCTTTGCGCTCCTCGCGAATTTTTTCGAGAACGCCCTCGACGAGACCGACGTAGCCGTGGTAGAGGCCGGCCTGGATGCTTTCGATGGTGTTGGTTGCGACCGTTTTCGAGGGGGGCGCGATCTCGACGCGGGGAAGGCGCGAGGCGTGCGCGAAAAGCGTCTCCGCCGAAAGCGTGAGGCCGGGCGCGATGATCCCGCCGGCGTATTCATTCTTGGCCGTGATGACGTCGAACGTGGTCGCCGTGCCGAAGTCCACGACGATGGCCGGGGCGCGGTAGAGCTGGCAGACGGCCACGGCGTTCACGATGCGGTCGGCGCCCACTTCGAGAGGGTTGTCGTAGAGGATGGGGACGCCGGTCTTGACGCCGGCACGCACAACGAGCGGCTCTACGCCGAAGCGCCGCCTCGCCAGCGCCTCGAACGCGGGCGCAAGCGGCGGCACGACGTTTGCGATGGCCACGCCCTGTACCTTGCCTTTCCGGTCGCGCTGCGCAAGAAACGCGTCCAGGAGAAGCGCGTACTCGTCCTCGGTTTTTTGAAGGTCGGTCGCCACGCGCAGGGAGGCGGCGAGCGTCTTGCCCTCGAAGACCCCGAAAACCGTCTGCGTGTTTCCGACATCTACGGCCAAAAGCATATTCTTTTCCTTCACGGCGTGCTTGCCCGCCCCTCCGAAGCGGGGCCGGGGCTCGGGCGAAGCGCGTGCGCCTCCCCGTCCGAGTCGAAGGTTTTCACGGAGCCGTCCCCGAAGCGGAGGCGCAGCAGGCCGCCCTCCTCGATGCCCTCGTAGGCGCCGCGCCGGATACCCGCATCCGTTTGGAGCGCGAGCGCGTCGCCGCGCCGATGCGTCGCCACGGTTTCCATAAGATTCTTCAAATGGGAAAAGCCCCGCTCTTGGTATTCGTGGTAGCTCTGGCCGAGCCGGGCGGCCACGGCGGCCAGGATTTCCTCGCGCGGCGGCACATCCCCTTTTTCGAGAGCAAGCGACGTCGCGGGAACGTGCGCGCCGCGCAGTTCCCTGCGCTCGAAAGAAACGTTTACCCCGATTCCCGCGACGGCGTATTCGAGCACGCGGTCGCCCGCCGCCGCCTCGACCAGGATGCCGCCCACTTTCTGCCCGTGAATCACGAGGTCGTTCGGCCACTTGACTTCCACCCGGAGCGCCGTCTCTTCCGAGAGGGCTTCGGCGGCGGCCGCGCCGACGAGAAGGCTCAGCTCCCCCCCGCGCGAGGGCTCGAGGGCGGGCCGCAGGACGAGCGATGCGTAGATCCCCTTGCCCTTGGGCGAGAGCCAGGAATTCTCCCCCCGGCCGCGCCCGGCGGTCTGCTCGTCCGCCGCGACGAGCGTCCCCTCGGGCGCACCGCCCTGCGCCAGGCGCTTCGCCTCGTCGTTCGTCGAGCCGACGCTCTCAAAGACGAAAACATCCTGGATAAAACTCGCGCCGCGCCGCTCGAGCGCCCGCCGGAGGGCTTTTTCAGAAAACGGCGACAGGAACATAAGCCAGACTAGAATAGCACGCACGCGGGAATCCCACAACGCGCGGGCGACACGCCCGGGTCAAGGGACCGCCGTTTACGCCACCGCGGTTCGAAGAACCTCCTCGATCCTCGCCCTGGAAACGGCGCCCTCGCGCAGGAGGGCGGGCGGCTCCTTCGTCAGGTCCAGAATGGAGGAAGGAGGCGTCGGAGGAAGCCTTCCCGCGTCCACGGACAGGTCCACGCCCTGGAGAATGGCTTTCGCCACGTCGTCGAGAGCGTAGGGCTCGGCCCCGCCCGAAGGATTGGCGCTCGTAGAGATGATTCCCTCTTCCCGGACTTTTTCCATGACCGCCTCCAAAAATTCGTTCCTGGGGACGCGCACCGCGAGTGTTCCATCGGACGAGAAAGAAAGTTTTTCCGAACGAACGACCAACGTCAGGGGGCCCGGAACGAGCACGCCGCGCAGGCGCTCGAAGCAGGGCGGAAGGGAGGTAGCAACTCGCTCGAGCGCCGCGACGTCCTTGAGAAGGACGTTGAAGGGTTTTCCCTCGCGGCCTTTCAGTTTCTCCACGCGCCGGATCGCCTCGGCGGCGGCCGCGCCAGCCGAGAGGCCGTAGCACGTATCCGTGGGAATGAGGACGACGCCGCCCGTGTTCACCACCTCGGCGGCCAGCCGCGCCGACTCTTGAAGGGGATGCCGCGGGACGATATGGGACTGCATGCTACGCTGCTCGTGGATGAGCTTCAGGCATTGTCCTACTTTATAAGTAAGCCCCGTGGAAATGTCAAGAAGACGCGTCGCGGGTTCTTGTCCCGCCCACGAGCGGCGTGCTACATTGAGAGTACCATGCGCCGCCTGAGCGAAGACACCGTCATCCGGGAAATGATGCGCCGCCTCCGCAGCGATCCCTCCGTCCGGGTTCCACTCGGCGACGACGCGGCGGCCGTGCGCGTTTCCCCGAAGCGCGTGCTCGTCGCGACGACGGACCACATGGCCGAGGGCGTGCACTTCGAGCGAAAGCTGTGCCCTCCCCTGCTCCTGGGCCGAAAGCTGGTGCTGACGAACCTGAGCGACATGAGCGCCATGGGCGCCGAGCCGCGCTGGGCGCTCGTGAACGCGGCGCTCCCGGGAGATATCGCCTTCTCGTGGGTTCAGGAGCTCCTGCGCGGCGTGCGGCGGGAAGCCCGAAGGCACGGCGTCGTTCTCCTCGGGGGCGACACCACGGCATCGCGGAAGGGGGTTTTCCTTTCGCTCACGCTCCTCGGGGAGGCGGACCCGCGCCGCTGTCTGCGGCGCACCGGCGCGGGGCCTGGTGCGCTCGTCTTTGTTTCGGGCGCGCTGGGGGCGTCCGCCGCCGGGCTTCGCGCGCTTCGCCGAAGCGGCGGCTACGGTCGCCTGCGGGGCGTTCGGCGTCGGCTGGCCGGGCGCCACCTGCTTCCGCCCGTGCGCCTTGCGCTCGCGCGCGCGCTGGCAAGTAAGAATCTCGCGCGCGCCGCCATGGACCTGAGCGACGGCCTCTCGGTGGACCTGGAGCGGTTCTGTGCGGCAAACCGGGCCGGCGCCGTGCTGCGCGAGAGCTCCATTCCCGTGGACCCCGCCGTCCGGTGCGCGTTTCCCGGGGACGCGCTCTCGCTCGCGCTCCACGGGGGCGAGGACTACGAGCTGCTTTTCGCAGCGCCCGCGCGGAAGCGCCGCGAGGTGCTCGCGCTCGGAAAGAAGCTGAAGATTCCACTCGCTGAAATCGGAAAGCTGACCCGCGCCGGGGGCATACTCCTCGTCGGGGAGGACGGCCGCAAGCGGCCGCTTTCCTCCAGGAAGGGCTTCCAGCACTTCGGGAAGTGATGAAAATTTCCCTCCACGTCAAGCCCCGCTCGAAGGAGGAGCACGTCGAGCGCTCGGCGGACGGAAGCTACGTCGTGCGCGTCAAGGAGCCGCCCGTCGAGGGCCGCGCGAACGACGCGGTGCGCCGCGCCCTGGCGCGGCACTTCGGCGTGGCGCCCTCCCGCGTGCGCGTCCTCCGGGGACACAAGGGCCGCCGCAAGGTCGCGGAGATTCAGGCCTAGCGAACGCCGGCCACTCTTTTCAGAACAACCTCCCGAACGTTTTTCTTCCCCGCCTTGATCAGCGCTTCCAATTTCTTCTTCGCCGGCGCCTCGGCATAGACGCGAAGGAGGGGCTCGGTCCCGGAGGTGCGGAAGAGAAGCCATGCGCCGTCATGGAAGAAGCATTTCACGCCGTCAAGGGTCTCGACGCCCGCCATGGGCGCGTCGTAGCCGGGAAAGCGCTTTCCGCCCAGGCGGAACCGTCCCCGGCAGGCCATGATTTTTTCAAAAAGCGCCCGCGAGAGCTCCGCCCCCGCCCCGGCGGGAGCGGGTAAATCCACGCGGCGGTAGTGGAGCGGCCCGTAGCGGCGCGCGATTTCTCCCACGAGCGCGCGAAGCGATTTCCGGCGGCGCGCCATGATCTCGAGGACGAGAAGGGCGACGGCGATTCCGTCGCGGTCGCTCATGTAAGAGGAAATTCCGATGCCGCCCGCCTCCTCGCCTCCCATAAGAACGCGGCCCTGCCGCATGAGGCGCGAGATGTGCTTGAACCCGACGGGCGTCACGCGGCAGCGCCGCCCGAATTTTTCGGCGATGCGGTCGAGGTGCTCCGTGCCCGCGTAGGTTTTCGCCACGTCGCCCGCTTCGCCGCGCACGCGCAGGAGCTCGTCGGCAAGGACGGCCATGACGCTCTGCGGACTCACGAACCCGCCGCGCGCGTCGAGCAGTGCCAGGCGGTCGGCGTCGCCGTCGAGCGCGATGCCGACGTCGAATTTTCCACGACGCACCGTGCGTGCGAGCTCCGCCAGGTTCTCGGGCACGGGCTCGGGCGACCCGCCGCCAAAGAGAGGGTCGCGCCCGGCCCGAAGCGTGGTCACCTCCGTGCCTCCTCCGCGAAGCAGCGTTTCGATGATCCGCTCGCCGGTGCCGTGCATGGAATCGACGGCGACGCGAAGCCCCGCCCGGCGGATGACGCGCATGTCGGCGAATTTCCGAAGCGCCCCGAGGTACGCGGGCATCACGTCCACCCCGGGCGGCGCTTCACGGCTCGGCCGGGGCGGCCGCGTGGGAATCGCACGCTCCACGGCGCGAGCGAACGAGTCGTCGGCGCTTGCGCCGGGATAGACTTTAACCTTGAATCCGCCGAACGACGGCGGGTTGTGGCTCGCCGTGAGGAGCACGGCGCCGAGCCAGCCTTTCCGGTGAAGGAAAAGCGACGCGGCGGGCGTCGGGACGGCGGCCCTCGAAAGGCGGGCGTCGAGGCCCCTGCCGCGCAACACCCGGGCCGCCTCGCGCGCGAACGAGTCGGCCAGGAAGCGGTTGTCGTAGCCCACGAGAATTTTTCCGCCCCCGGCGGGACGGGACGCCGCCCGGCGCTTGAAAACCGCCGCGACGGCCACCGCGACGCGCGCGACGTTCTCAAACGTGAACTCTTCGCCCAGGACGGCCCGCCAGCCGTCCGTGCCGAAGCGGATGGAAGATTTCCGCTTCACGGCCGTCGTCGGGGAAGCAGCTCGCTCGCGAGGCCGAAGCGGTAACCGCGCGCGCGGTAGCCCTCAATCAAATCGGGAAGAATCTCGGGCAGGCGCTCGGGAGGCGAGCGCTCGGTGCCCAGGTGCATCAGAACGATGCTGCCGCTTGCGCCCCAGCGGGCTTCCTCGCCGAAGGAAAGCAGGCGCTCGAGAATACTTCGCATGGGGGCGTAGAGGTGCGAGTCGCGCTTGGCGACCCAGTCGAGCGAGTCGATTGTCCAGCCCACGTGGATGTAGCCGAGCTCTTCCGCCCAGCGCCGGATTTCATGGTTGTGCTCGCCGAAGGGCGCGCGCCACATCTTTTGCATTTCTTGCCCCGTCGCCTCTTCAAAGAGCGCGCTCGTCTTTTGAAGCTGGTCATGCAGGAACGCGCGCGACACCCCGTTCAGCGTCTGGTGGCGACGGTTTGCGGCGAAGGTGGTAAGATGCGGATGCGAGTCGGTGTGGTTTCCGACCTCATGGCCGTCCTGCACAATGAGGCGCACGATGTACGGATAGCGCTCGATGAACCGCCCCGTGAGGAACATCGTCGCACGCACCCGATGCTGCGCCAGCATGCGAAGAGTTTCCTCGGCAACGTTTGCGCTGGAGCCGCCGTCGAACGTCAGGTATACGACACGCACCGCCCGGGAGCCCCGGACGATGTGGTTTGCGGCCCGGGAAATTTCCTCAGGCGTTTCGGCCACCCTCATGGGGCGCGGCTTTTGAGCGGTGCGCCCCCTCGCAAAGACCAGGGCGGCGTTTGAATAGGCGCTCGTGCCGTAGCGGTCGTAGTAGCGCACTTGAACCGTATTGGCGTCCTTCGGGAGCGGCACCTCGTCGAACGAGAACGTGCCGTCCGCCGCGAGCGCCGCGTCGAGAAGCTCGCCGTTCAGGTAAAGCCCCACGATGGCCCCGGCGGGGGCTTCGCCGCGCACGGGAACGAGGGAGCGCGTCGTTTCCGAGCGGTCGGCGGGCTCCGTGAGGCGAATGAGGCCGGGAAGACTCCACCGCGCGTCGTCCACGTCGAGTTCCGGCATGACGGGGACGGCTGCAAGTTCATTCTCGGCGTAGAGCTCACTCGAGCGGAGCACCGTGAGCGAGAGATACGCCGTCACGGCAAGCACCGCGAGCGCGAGGCCCATCGCGGTCCAGCGCGCCGCCGGGTGCGCCGCGACGCGCGCGGCCGTTTTGCGCCAGTGCTCGCGCCGCACCCACCGCTGGTAGCGGTTGTGGCAGAGAGCGCCGCAGAAGATGTGACCCGAAAGGCGAAACTGGCAGCGCGGGCAGAGCGGCCGGCGGCAGAAGTAGCACCGCCTGCGCGCTCGCCGCGTCGGGTGCGTGATGCAGAAAAACTTTTCTTTCTTCGCCTTGGGTTTCGAGGCGGGCATCGGTTCAGGATAGCCTAAGCAAGCTGTCGGGGCAATTCACGAATTGCCACATGACCGTGGGCGGTTCGTAACCACCCCTACATTTTGCTGATACCTGATCGCCGTTTGACCTCCTCTCCTTCTTTTCGGTAGAATCATACTCTCTATGGCGCTCGTTGCTTTCTACGTTCTCGGAATTCTCCTTCTCGCATCCGCCGTGGCCGTGGTGGCGAGCCGCAACCTCATCCACAGCGCCGTGTTCCTCGTGCTCGCGTTCCTCTCGCTCGCCGGGCTGTACCTTACGCTCGAAGCCGAATTCATCGCCGCCGTCCAGGTCCTGGTCTACGCGGGCGGCATCATGGTGCTCTTCCTGTTCGCCGTGATGCTTGTCTCGTTCCGCGGCACGCAAAACATCCCGCATACCCATCCGTACATGGCCGAGTCGGTGTTCCTGGGCGCCCTTTTCTTCAGCGCCATGGGCTGGCTCGTCTGGGGGGCCGTATTCAAAAGCCCGGCGCCCGGCGGGGCGCCGGCGCTCGCCGCGGAGGGCGGCAACGTCGCCACGGTCGCCATGACGCTTTTCCGGAATTACCTTTTTCCCTTCGAGCTCGCGTCGCTCTTTCTCCTGGCCGCCATGATCGGCGCCATACTTTTGGCCAAGAAGGATATTTAATGGAAATCACCGTCACCCACTACCTCACGCTCTCGCTGGCCGTGTTCACGGTGGGCCTCGTGGGCGTGCTCGTGCGCCGGAACGCCATCGTGGTGCTCATGTCGCTCGAGCTCATGCTCAACGCGGCCAACCTGAATTTCCTCGCCTTCGCCCGCCACCTCAACGACATCACCGGCCAGGTTTTCGCGGTCTTCGTCATCTGCATCGCGGCGGGCGAGGTGGCCGTGGGCCTCGCACTTCTCATCGCCCTCTACCGCAACAAGAGAACCGTGGACGTGAGCGCGCTCAACGTTCTGAGGTGGTAGGAATGACGCCTGTGACAAGAAACCGGAAAACCCGTCCCTTGATATGATTTCCTCCCTCGTCGTCTGGATCGTTCTCCTCCCCGCGCTCGGGGCGCTCGCAAACGGCGTAGTGGGCGCGGCGCTCTGGCGGCGCAACAAGACGATCGTCTCGGTCGTCGCGTGCGGCACGGTGTTCTTATCGTTCCTGCTTTCCGTGGTCTGCACCGCGGAGCTCGCGGGATATTCCCCAGAGGAACGCGTTCTTTCCGAAAACACTGACGTCCACGTGGCCACGTTCATTCCCGGAAGTTATCTTCAAATCGCGGACGGGCGCCGGGCGGAGCTTGAGATTGCCTGGGAATTCCGCTTCGATCCCCTCTCCGCCCTGATGGCGCTCGTCATCACGGGCGTCGGCCTCCTCATCCACGTCTATTCCATCGGCTACATGGCGCACGAGAAGGGCTTCTTCCGCTACTTCGCGTACCTGAATCTCTTCATGGCCATGATGCTCAACCTCGTCCTCTCGGCGAACTTCGTGACGATGTTCATCGGCTGGGAGGGGGTGGGGCTGTGCTCGTATCTCCTCATCGGCTTCCTGCACAAGGAAATCTGGACTACGAACGCCGCGAACAAGGCCTTCATCGTAAACCGCGCGGGCGACCTCTTCATGGTCATGGCCGTGGGCCTCGTGCTGATGAGCTTCGGGACGCTCGACTTCGCCGAGGTGAACGCGCGCGCCGTCGAGGCGCACGAGCTGGGCGCGCCCCTCGTGCCCTGGGGCAAGGCCTTCTCGCCGGAGCTTCTCTGCTCGATCGCCGCCCTGCTGGTCTTCGCCGCCGCGACGGCCAAGTCCGCCCAGTTTCCGCTCTACGTGTGGCTTCCCGACGCCATGGCGGGCCCTACGCCCGTCTCGGCGCTCATCCACGCCGCCACGATGGTCACGAGCGGCATCTACGCCATCGTGCGCCTGAACGGCGTCTTCCAGGTGGGCCAGCAATGCGAATACCTGCCCGCGCTCACCCTGGTGGCCGTCGTGGGCGGCGCGACGGCGCTCTTTGCCGCCTCCATCGGCCTCGCGCAGGACGACATCAAGAAGGTGCTCGCCTATTCCACGGTGAGCCAACTCGGCTACATGTTCCTCGCGCTCGGCGTCGGGGCGTTCACGGCGGGGATGTTTCACCTGACGACGCACGCGTTCTTCAAGGCGCTCCTCTTTCTGGGCGCCGGCTCGGTCATCCACGCCCTCTCGGGCGAGCAGGACTTGCGCAGGATGGGCGGCCTCAAGAAGCACCTGCCCATCACGCACTTCACCATGATCGTCGGCTGCCTCGCCATCGCCGGGTTCCCGCCGCTCGCCGGCTTTTTCTCGAAGGATGAAATCCTCTTCAACGCCTTCGCCGGCCCGAATGCCTCGCGCGCGCTGTGGTTCCTGGGCGTCGCCACGGCGCTCATGACGAGCTTCTACATGTTCCGCCTCTACTACATGACGTTCCACGGCGCGCCCCGCATGTCCGAGGACGTGAGGCAGCGCATCCACGAGTCGCCGCAGGTCATGTGGGTGCCGCTCGTCTTCCTCGCGGCGGGGGCGACGGTCGCCGGATTCTTGGGAATCCCGGCGGCGTTCGCCCGCCACGCGCACGTGGTCGAGGCGTGGCTTGCGCCCACGCTCCACGAGGTGCACGGGGTGCACGGCGAGCCCCACGCTTCTCCCCTTCTGGAGCTCGGCCTGATGGCGTTTTCCGTCGCGGTGGCGGCGCTTGGATTCTTTTGGGCGCGGGCATGGTACCGCGACGGCGCGTTCACCGCGCCGCGGGCGCTCGCCGAGAAAATCGGCGGCTTCTACACGCTCGTCAAGCGGAAGTACTACGTGGACGAGGCCTACTATCTCGTTTTTGTAGACGGCGTCAAATGGATGAGCTTCCGCCTGTGGGACGTGGACAAGTGGCTCATCGACGGCTTCTTCGTGAACGGCCTCGGAGGGATTTTTACGAAAATCGTCGCGTGGCTCATGCACTTTTTCGACCTCTTCGCCGTGGACGGCCTCGTGAACCTGTGGGCCTGGCTCACGCAACGCGGAAGCGGCCAGGTGCGCAAGCTGCAGACGGGATTCCTCCAAAACTACGCGTTTCTCTTCGCGTGCGGCGTTCTGCTGCTCGTCGCCCTTTATTGGTATATCGTATAGAGTATCGAGCATGTTCCATACACCAAACGGAGGCCTAATCTAATGTTTATGGACCACATTCTGACCTGGACGACGTTCCTGCCCCTCATCGGCGCGGCGCTCATCGCGTTCCTCGTTCCGGGAACCAAGCACCGCCTCATCCGCGTCCTGGCCACGGTTTTCGTCGTGGCGGACTTCGCGCTCGCGCTCCTCATCTGGCGGGGCTTTTCCCCGGACTACGCGGGCATGCAGTTCGTCAAGCGCGCCCCGTGGATTCCCGCCATCGGCGTCGAGTACCACGTCGGAATCGACGGCGTCAGCCTTCTTCTCATCCTGCTCACGACCCTTCTGGGAATCCTGGCCGTCACCTGCTCCTACACGGCCATCACGGAGCGCGTCAAGGAATATTACGTGATGCTTCTCTTCCTTCAAACCTCGATGCTCGGCGTCTTCATCGCCCTCGACCTTTTCCTGTTCTACGTCTTCTGGGAAGTCATGCTCGTGCCGATGTACTTCCTCATCGGCGTCTGGGGATCGGACAACAAGCTCTACTCCGCCATCAAGTTCTTCCTCTACACGCTTTTCGGAAGCGTGTTCCTCCTGGTCGGCATACTCGCGCTCTACTTCGTGAACACGACTGGCATCCCGATGTTCGGCATCGAGGGGCTCGGAAACGCCCCCTCGCTGAACATTCTCCACTTGCAGGGCATCGCGGCGCAGATTCCCGCAACCCTTCAGTTCTGGGTGTTCTTCGGCATGTTCCTCGGGTTCGCCATCAAGGTGCCGATGTTCCCCTTCCACACGTGGCTTCCGGACGCGCACACGGACGCCCCGACGGCGGGAAGCGTCATCCTCGCGGCCGTCCTCCTCAAGATGGGCACCTACGGATTCTTCCGCGTTGGGATGCCCGTCCTTCCACTGGGTTTCGAGGCGTGGAAAGAGCTTCTCATCGCCCTCTGCCTCATCGCCATCATTTACGGCGCGCTCGTCTGCCTCGTGCAGCGCGACATGAAGCGCCTCGTCGCCTTCTCCAGCGTGAGCCACATGGGCTACGTCATGCTCGGCATCTTCGTCCTGAACGAGGTGGGAATGAAGGGCGGCCTTCTCCAGATGATCAACCACGGCATCACGACGGGCGCCCTCTTCATGCTCGTCGGCATCATCTACGAGCGCCGCCACACCCGCCTCATCCGCGACTACGGCGGCCTCGCGCAGGTGATGCCCGTCTACGCCGCCATCTTCCTGGTCATGGCGCTCGCCTCGATGGGGCTTCCCGGGCTGAACGGATTCATCGGCGAGTTTCTCGTCATCATCGGCGCCTACCAGGAAAACTTCTGGTGGGCGTTCACGGCGGCCGTCGGCGTCATCCTGGCGGCGGCGTATCTCCTGTGGCTTTACCAGAGGG
This sequence comes from Acidobacteriota bacterium, assembly GCA_020349885.1. NCBI lineage: Bacteria > Pseudomonadati > Acidobacteriota > Acidobacteriota bacterium. Next base: position 1,605,375 of record CP070701.1, on the reverse strand, counting down.
TCTTCTTCGGGCCGCTCGAGAACGAAAAGAACAAGTCGCTCAGAGACTGCTCCGCGCGCGAGGCGTGGCAGTTCGCGCCCCTCATCGTCCTGAGCCTCTGGATCGGCCTCTATCCCAAGCCGTTTCTGAATTACCTCGAAAAGCCCGTCGAGCAGCTTATCCTCCATATGGAGGAGGCGCGGGCCTTCGGCGAGGGAGAGGAGCGCCTCGTGCAGGCCGGGCCCCCGGCGCCGCCCGAGCCCGCCGTCGTGGCGGAGGAAATTTCCTTGGAGCCGGAATCCCTGCCCAGGTGATCTTGAGAAATGGCGCCCTTCTTTAGCCTGCAGGACCTCACCGCGTTCGGAAGCGAGTTCTACGTCATAGGGCTCGCCTTCGTCCTCTTCGTCGTCGACATGGTGCTTCCGTCCGACTGGCGCAGGACGGTTCCGGTCCTCGCACTCCTGGGGCTCGCGTTTGCGATCGCGAGCGTCCTCCTGCTCGACATCGGCGCCGGCGCGGGAGACTATTTCTCCCCCGGCGCGCGCACGGCG
>CP070701.1:1571593-1604745 GCA_020349885.1 Acidobacteriota bacterium | reverse complement strand
GGAAACACCTCATGCAGCGACGCTACCACCGTTTTGAACGAATCTTCCGACACCTCGTACAACTGGAACCACTGGCCGAAGACGCCGTCGGGCGCCAACCGGGCGCGCACCAGCTCGTAGAAATCCACAGTGAAAAGGTTCGCCGTCCCAGCCACCCAAGGATTCGAGGGTGCGGAGGCGATGACGTCGTAGACCTTGTCGGTGTAGGTCATATGGATGCGGCCGTCTTCAAGCACGAGATGCGTGCGCGGGTCGTCGAAAGGGTCGTCGTTGAGAAACTCGAAATATTTCGAGCCCTCGATGATGCCTTTTTCGATCTCCAGAACGTCGAGCGACTCGACCGAAGTGTGGCTAAGCGCCGCGCCGGCGCTCATGCCGCTTCCGTAACCGATGACGGCCACGCGCCGGGGGTTGCGGGCGAACAGAGTCGGAAGCTGTCCCACGAAAAGCTGGGTGTAGAGGTCCACGGCGAACGTGCTCGCGTCGGCTTTCCCGGACACTCGCAGGCTGATGTTCCCGCGAGACCTTAAAATCGCCACCGTCGTGTTGACGCCCTCGCGGTAAAAAAGCAAGGTTCTCCCCTCAAGCTTGCGCTTCTGGTCAAATCGTTTCGCGTCGCGCATCGTGCGGTAGAGGCCATGGTTGAGAAGAAGCGCGTTCCACTCGGGAAGCGCCCACATACCTCCCACCACAACCAGGGCGAAAACCGTAGCGAGCGCCGCCTTAGGCAAAAGTGCCACCTCCCGCACCGCCATCCACACGAGGAGCCCAAGCGCCACGCTCACCCCGCTCGCCAGAAGCACCGTCTTCCACATCCCCATCCCCGGCACCAGCCAAAACCCCGCCGCCAGGCTCCCCACGATACCTCCCACAGTGTTCAGCACGTACAATTTTCCCACGTTCTCCTCCGGCACCATTCCCTCTCTCGACGCCTCCCGGAACGCCCTCACCACCACCGGAAACAGCGCCCCCATCCCAAGCGTCGGCACCAAGACAACGGCGGCGGCCACCATCCCCTGCGCCGCAACGTACCATCCGCCGCCACCCTCTCCAGCCAGCTTGCGGAATAAATGAAAATACCATACCGGCAGCTCGTTGTAGAACGCCATCGTCCCCAGCGCCGCCACCCCGATAACTCCCTCCAGCGCCGCCATCGCCATCAGCGGCCTCTTCGTCCTCTCCGCCCACTTCGCAGCCGCCACGCTCCCAAGCCCCACCCCCACCAGAAATATCCCAAGCATCACCGAAAACGCATGCACCGACGGCCCCATCACCAAGGCCAACAGCCGAAACCACCCCACCTCGTACACCATCGCAACCGCCCCCGACACCAAAAACACTCCCCCGATCATTAACTGCATCGGCGTCCATGTTTTTCCTCCCACGGACTCCGCTTGTTCCGGCTCCTGCGTCCGGACTTGTCTGGCAAGCCGGATGTCCTCGATCGCCCCCACGCGCCTGTTCACACACCACGCCACCACTCCAACCAACGCGTCCACCGTCCCCACCGCCACGCACGTCTTCAACAAACCCAGCCACGGTAAGAGGAAGAATCCCGCCACGAGCGTCCCGGCCACCGCCCCAAGCGTGTTCACCCCGTACAGCGTCCCGGCCTCGAAATCGTACCGCTCCTTCCTCCGTCCGTACGCCCCCACCACCACCGGCAGCGTCATCCCCATCAACGTCACCGGAATGAGCATCGCCCCGAACACCACCAGGAACCTCACCACAAGAAACGCCCCGTGCCCCGGCTCCAGCACATTGTAAAGAAGCCGAAAAATTCCCTCCGTCGAGCGGAACACGGGGATCGAAAAGATCCCGCAAGCGGCGATCACCCACTCCATCCCCGCATAGGCCAGCACGGGCCGGAGCACGCGCGGGGCGTAGCGGCCCGCCAAGGCGCTCCCAAGGCCGAGGCCCGCCATGAACGCCGCCACCACCGTGGCGACGGCGTAGAGCGTGTTGCCGAGGATGTAGGAGAGCTCCTTCGCCCACGCCACCTCGAGGGCGAGGCTGGTGGCCCCCGAGAGGAAGAAGCACACACCCAGTACGAAGCGGTTGCGAAGATTCATCTTATGCCGCGCTCCAGGTTATCAGAGAAGCGGTTTAGCTCACAAATGGAATCCCCACAGCTCAAGCGTGCGGTAGTGGAGGGCCTCGGAGATATGGGCCGGCTCGATTTCTTCCACGTCCGCCAGGTCGGCCACGGTTCGCGCCATCTTGAGAATGCGGTCGTAGGCGCGCGCCGAGAGGCCGTACTTCTTCATCCCCGCCTCGAGGAGCTTCCGGCACTCCTGCGTAAGCGGGCAAAACGTTTCCACGTCGCGCCGCCCCATGTGTGCGTTAAAGAAGAGGCGGCCCGGGGCATCGGGGCTCGACTCGGCGGAGTCTTTTCCGGCGAAGCGCACGAGCTGGCGCTCCCGCGCCCGCGCCACGCGCGCGGCGATGACGGAGGAAGACTCGCCGGCGGAGCGCTCGGCGAGGTCCTTGTACGGAACTGCCGGAACGTCGAGGTGGATGTCGACGCGGTCGAGGAGCGGCCCCGAGATCCTGGACAGATACCGGCGGATCTGGTGCGGCGCGCAGGCGCAGTCCTTGACGTTCGAGTTGTAGAACCCGCAGGGGCAGGGGTTCATCGAGGCGACCAGCATGAAGGACGACGGGAAGGTCACGGTGCGGGCGACGCGCGAGATCGTGACCTCGCGGTCCTCGAGCGGCTGGCGGAGCATCTCCAGGACGTCGCGGTGAAACTCGGGAAGCTCGTCGAGATAGAGAACGCCGTGGTGCGCGAGGCTCACCTCGCCGGGCACGGGAATCGTGCCGCCTCCGATGAGGCCGGCGTAGGAAACGGTGTGGTGCGGCGCGCGAAAGGGCCGCGTCGCCACAAGCGAGCGCTTGCCGAGCTGCCCGGAGACGCTGAAAATTTTGGTCGTCTCGAGCGCCTCGTCGAACGTCATCGGAGGAAGAATGGACGGCAGCCGCCGCGCGAGCATCGTTTTGCCGCTCCCGGGCGGGCCGATGAGCAAAACGTTGTGGCCACCCGCCGCCGCCACCTCCAGGGCGCGCTTCGCGTGCTCCTGGCCCTTCACGTCGTGGAAATTTTCCGCGTAGGTCGACTCTTTTTGAAAGAGCGCCTCGCGGTCCGCCTGCACCGCCTCCAGCGGCCGCTCCCCCGTGAGCGCCGTCACCGCCTCCGCGAGCGACGAGACGCCGTAGACCGGAGATTCCTCGACCAGCGCCGCCTCCCGCGCGTTGTCGCGCGGAACGAACATCCCCCCGGTGCCCTCCCCGCGCGCCGCGAGCGCCATCGAAAGCGCCCCCCGGACCGGGCGCACCGTGCCGTCCAGCGAAAGCTCCCCGAGAAAAATTTTTTTCTCCAAAACGCCCTGCGGCACCTGGCCAGACGAAGCCATGACCCCCAGCGCAATGGGCAAGTCGAACGCCGTGCCCTCCTTTTTGATATCCGCCGGCGCAAGGTTCGCCGTGACGCGCTTTCCGGTGGGGAAATGGTAGCCGGAGTTCTTGATGGCGGCCTCCACGCGGTCGCGGCTTTCCTTCACCGCGGCGTCGGGAAGCCCCACCACCGTGAAGGTCTGCATCCCGGGCACAAGGTCCACCTCGACCTCGACCAGGTAGGCGTCCACACCGAACGTCGCGGCGCTCCGAACGCGGGAGAGCATCCGTCCACGTTAGCCGAGGGACGGCGGGGGAGTCAAGGACGCGAATCGCGTCACATGAATCCTACCGAAAAACCCCAATCCTGACATAGAAACAAGCGCCTGCCTTACCGTTTCCTCACCTCCATATCGCGGGGTCGGGGGCTCGACATCCCTTTCGACTTTCGGCAAGGATTCGTGCTATAGTGTGGGCCTCTAGGACAAGACGATAAACGCACGACGCGCTGTCGTGGCTTTGGAAACCGTGCGATGACCATGCCGAAAAAACGCCTCGATGCCCCCGCCGCTCCTCGTGAACGGGCCTTTCTGCGCATTTTCGTGCGCGAAGGCGCACTTCTTACGGGCCATTTTTTGCTCTCAAGCGGCCTTCACAGCGGCCAGTACGTGCAGTGCGCCCTCGTGTTGCGAAAGCCGTCGGTCGCCGCCCGCCTCGCGAAGGCGCTCGCCGCCCCGTTCAAGAAGCCCGGAGCGGGCGTCGAAATCGTGGCCGCCCCCGCCGTGGGCGGCATCGTTGTCGGGTACGAGCTCGCACGCGCGCTGAAGGCGGAATCCGTCTTCGCCGAGCGCAAAGAGGGGCGCATGGTGTTCCGCCGCGGGTTTTCGGTTCCGCGCGGGGCGCGCGTTCTCGTGGCCGAGGACGTCGTCACCACGGGAAAATCCACGCAGGAGGTAATACAGGCCGTTCGCGCCCAGGGCGGGCGCATCGCGGGCATCGCGGCGCTGGTGCGGCGCGGTGCGTCCTCGCTCGAGATCAAGGGACGCGCACCCTTTCACGCGCTCATTTCGTTGCGGCTTCCCACCTACGAGCCGACGCGCTGCCCCCTCTGCCGCGAAGGCGTTCCCATCACGAGTCCCGGAAGCAGGCGCCTGCGCTAAGGTTTTGTGAAACCACTGAAAAAGTTTTCTATATACGCCGTTTCCGTGGGCGCATCCGTAGTGGATGGTTAAAAGCGTGCAGAAGGTGCAGAAAGTACGGTAAGTGCATAGGGGTTCAAATCTTCCGCACCTGCGGCACCTGCAGCACTTTCCGAACTCAATTCGGATGGCTTTATCGAAGGTTACTTCATGATGTGGTGGCGGTCGAGGTAGCGCGAGAGCTTGGCGCGGTCGGCGTCACTTAACTCCAGGAAAAAGAGCGCCACGCGGTAATCGCTGTGGCCGGGAACGGGCTCCGACGGCTCGATGCGCACCACGACGCCTTTCGGGGTAATCCATTCCGAGCCTTCCTCGAGGGGAAGCTCAATCCTCAACGCCATGCGCGTCATCTCAGGGATGTGGTGCGAGGTATGGCATTTAATGCCGCCGAGGCTCACGTCTCCCGTCACCAGTTCGAACTCCCCCTCGGGCCCGGTGGTTTTTACCGGAAGCCTCGCAGGGAACCGCGGATGCTCGCGGCGCTCCTTCATAGCGTTTCCTTCTTTTCCAAAACGCCGAACACGAGAAGGCCGTATACGAGCTGACAGGTTTCGACCGCCGGGTAGGGGAGCGTGTTGCACATGTCGCGCAGGCGAACGCCGCCCTTGGCCATTTGCAGGATGCGCTGCTCCTTGCTTCCGGGACGAAACTCCTTCACGGCCGTCATGGCGTCCCGCCTCATCGTGAGCACCGTGTCCATGGAGCCGATGCCGCGCATCAGAAGCATGGGATCGGAAATGCGGCGCATGCCCTGGCGAATGAGCTCGCCTACGTCCATCGAAAGCTTGACGGCCTCGCCCGCGCGAGGGTTTCCTTTGGTCACTTCAAACGTTCCCGAAGCCCAAGGGAAGGCTCCGACGACAATCTCCTTAATCTGTTCGCGCAAGGCCTGGAACAAATCCGGCGGCTTCAAAAAACCCGCCTCGACCAAGACTTTTCCCAAACGCCCCTCCTGCTTCTTGGCCGACTCCAGCGCGTATTCGAGCTGCCCGATGGTGAGCTTCCCGGTGCGGCATAGAATCTGGCCGAAACGCTCGTCCGGATCGTTCGAGGTTGCGAATTTCACATGGCCCTTCTCGAAGTAAATCTCCTTGACCGTCTCGTCGCGCCGAAGAACCACGGTGCCCGAAGAGCGGCCGCGGTAGAGCTCACAGAGCAGAATTGGAAACGGCTTGTCTTCCAGAGACCCTCTGGACGGTTTGACGTTGGCTTTGGCGGGCATAACTATCTTAGTTTATACTGTAAGGCCCCCGGCTAGTCAAGGACAGTGCGCCTTCTCCAATCCCGGCATAGAAACATGGAAACAGGGGATTAATCCGCCGAAACGGAAGCCCGGGCTCGGAAGCTCAAAAGGACGCGGCGGCGTCAGCGGAGCACCTCGAGGCGGCCTTCCTCTACGTCCATGGAAATCTCTTTCGCCCCCGACGGGACGGCCGCCGTCACTTCTTTCCCCCCCGGCCACCGCACCCATATCCCCCTCGGCTCCCTCGCTTGCCCCAGCACCTGCACCGCCCCGTCCTGCGACCAGTACCCAGACCCCGCGTGCACCTCCCGCGCCGGCCCCCTCTCTCCTCCCTCGTACTCCAATCGCATGACTGCCCCCACCCCCGTCGGGTTCTTCCCCCCTCCCCTCAGCCGCACCCTCAATCCGGGCTTCGCCCTGACGTTTCGGTAGAGTTTCGTCCCCGCCCCGTTCTGCGTCACCACCAGGTCCACCCTCCCGTCCCGGTCGAAATCCCCCACCGCGCATCCCCTCTGCTCACCGTACACCCTCACCCCGCTCTCCTGCCCGGGCACCGGCGTCAGCTCCCCTCTCCCGTCGCCCCTCAGCCACAGACCCCGGCCCCCGTCCATCCTCGGCGTCTCCACCTGTGTCGCGAAGAAATTCTGGCTCATGAACACGTCCTCCGCCCCGTCGCCGTCCATGTCCGCCACGCTCACCCCGAACCCCGGCGCGAGCTGCGCCTCCAGCGGCAGCGCCTTCCCCTCGAACCTCTCTCCTCGGTTCATAAACACCATCGTGTCCAGCACCGTCGCTTCCACCACCCCCGCACCCCTCAGCCGCTCGCCGTATAACTCTTCAATGCTCGCCCCCCCGAACGCCTTGTATGATCCCATCTCCTCCTCCACAAAACTCATGCACCGCTTCGTGCACGAGTACCCGCGCTCCGGCACCTCCACCCCCATCGCCTTGTCGTAGTGCGCCTCCACCACGTCCAGCGAGCCGTTTTGGTCAAAGTCCGCGTAGTAGATCCTCAGCGGGTGCTCCTCGTCATAGTGGTGCTCGTACTTCGTGTTCCGCCCCCAGTTCGTCGCCACGATGTCCATCCTCCCGTCGTTGTCGAAGTCCCCCGCAGTCACCCCGTTCCACCAGCCAGTGTAAGAAGAAAGGCCCAACTCCTCCGTCGCGTCCTGATAGTTCCCTCCCTCGTTAAGGAAGACCTTGACGGGCCCCCACTCCACCGCCAGCACCAAGTCCGCGTCGCCGTCTCCGTCGATGTCACTAAACACCGAGCCCGATACCATCCCGACGTTGCGCAGCACCTTAGTGTTCTCCTCGTCCGGCACGAACCGCCCCCCTTCGTTGCGAAAGAGCCTCGACGACGCACTCTCCGGATATCTTCCCGGTATCGTCCTGCCTCCCACGAACAGGTCCAGGTCCCCGTCGCCGTCCACGTCCGCCATCGCCATCGGCCCCACCGACGACCCGTACCCCTCCAGCCCCGCTCCCGCTATCGCTCGAGTGCTACCAAAGTCGTACCGGGCCACGCTCTCCCTGTCGCTTCGCCCGTCCTCGAAGCTCGACAACCCCACCAGCACCGCCGCTCCTCCCACCGGCCGCGCCCATCCCAGCACCGTCGTCTGGTCCCGCTGCGTCGTCTTTTCCCACGCCAATATCTCAAACCCTCCTCGCCCGTCGTTTCGATATATCGCTAACTTTCCCCCCCGGCCGCTTGCAATAAGAAGGTCCTCGTTTCCGTCTCCGTCCACGTCCGTCCACCCCACCCCCGGCCCCAGCTGGCTCATCCGGTTCGGCAGCAGCGATTGCCGCGTGAAATCGTCAAACTCCTCCTCCGCGTGCACGTGTCCCAGCCGCCCGCTCGCGTCCTCGAACCATGGCTCTATCTCCTCGGGCTGCGGCCGCTGCCATTCCTCCGCCCCCGACTCCTCGATCTCGTACAGGCGGTTCGCCCTGACCCCCTCCACCACGCTCCGCTTCCCGCTCCGCCACCACACTTCCAGCGTCATCTCTTGAGCATCTCCCGCCGCGAACACCCGCAGCGGCTCCGACCCCGACAGGTACATCCCCCCGCAGATCACCTCATGGCTCTGCTCCGCCACCGCGCCCCCCAGGAGCCGGATCTTCGCCCCGATCCCCAGCGTGTTAGGAGAATCTCCCTTGAGGCGGACGGCCACGCGCGGCGCCGGGGCGTTGTTCCGGTAGATGCCCGCCTCGGCGCGCAGGTGGTTGACGACCACGTCCAGGTCGCCGTCGCCGTCCAGGTCGGCCAGCGCCATCCCGTGCGAGATGTCGTGCGAGTCGAACCCCCACTGCCGTCCCACCTCCTCGAACGTCAAGTCCCCGCGGTTGCGGAAGGCGATGTTGGGCGTTTCCAAACGAGGAAACATCAGCAGGTACGTGCGGCGGACCTCCTCGTACGGGAAATTCTGAAGAGTCCTCATGTACTCGTGGGTATCTGAGTCTTGAACGTCGTGAAGGTGCCCGTTTCCCACAAGAATGTCTTCCCACCCGTCGAGATCCACATCAAGGAACGCGATCGACCAGCTCCATTCCGAGGAGTGGACGTCGCTCAGTTGACCTACTTCCGCGTACGTGCCGTCCCCCCGGTTCACGAACATCGCGTTCTGCATCACCTGGGGGCGGTCGTCGATTGCGCCGATCACAAGGGGGATTGGTGGCGCTGCACTCATCGACCCCATTTGCATCTTGCGGAGCTGGTGCTCGCGGCTGAGCATGTCGGTCAAAAAGAAGTCCAGGTCCCCGTCGCGGTCCACGTCGGCGAAATCCACGACCATCGTAAAAAAGGTCGTCTTGCGCAGCGCCAGCTTCCCGATGGGCCGGAAGCGCCCCGCGCCGTCGTTCATCCAGATGCGGTCGGGCGTCCAGAAGTCGCCGCAGACGTAAAGGTCGGGATCGCCGTCGTCGTCGATGTCGCGGAACTGGGCCGCGAGTCCCCAATCGAGGGGCAGCGAGGAAAGGGGGCGCCCGTCTTCGTCGAGGAAAGTTTTGACCTCGACGACGTCGGGATTATAAAACTGTCCGTTGCCGCGATTGAGGTACAGAGCGTCGGGTTCTCCGTATTCCACAATCCTGCCCGCCACGTTCGTGAACCGTTTCCGAAACTCGTCCGGCATCACCCACTGGCCGGCCTTTATGGAGAGAAGCGTGACCAGCGTCTGGGCGCGCTGCCGGGAGTAGCGCGCGACGTAGAGGTCGAGGTCGCCGTCTCCGTCCACGTCGGCAAGCGCCATCGTCGTGCTCCCCAGGTTCGACTGGAGCCCCGCCTCCTCCGTCACCTCCCGGAACTTTCCCTTGCCGTCGTTCCGAAAGCACGCGTTCGGGCCCCCCAGCGCCGTGGTCAGCAGATCCATGTCGCCGTCGCCGTCCACGTCCGCGAACACGGCTCCCGTGGAGAACCGCTCGGGGCAGGTGACGCCGGCGGAGGCGGTGATGTCCTCGAACCGCCAGCCGCCGAGGTTGCGGTAGAGGGCGTTATCGCCGTCTGTGCGGCAGAAGTAGAGGTCGCAACGGCCGTCGCCGTCGATGTCGCCAGCCGCCACGCCCGAGCCATTTATAAGGAGCTCGTTACTGGCGGCTTGTTCGTCCGTGACGCGATTGACGAAGGTGATTCCCGTTTGCGCGGACGGCAGCCTTGTGAATCCGGGGCCTGCGTCGCCGGGGGACGGAAGCTTGGCCCATCGAAAGCCGTCGCTTTCGTGCCAGCGACCTGCCTTAATGCGCAAGAACAGAACAAACAGGAGGGCGGCCAAAATCAGGCACGCCGCGATGATAATTCTTTTCATGGTTCACACTGAGCACTGTATTTGGAGCGATTTTATCATGAACAAAACGGTGAGAAAAGCGCAGGGAATGGTCCTCCTGCACATCCTTCCGGACTTATAATGGAAATTGGACGGAGGGATGGCCGAGCGGTTGAGGTCACCGGTCTTGTCCGCCAAAACTCGCCAGAGGACGAGTCCGTCCTTCGGCGGAGACATATCCGCCTCCGGCGGAAAACCCGGAGTCCCGCCTGTTTCTGGAAGAGATTCTTTTTCCCGCACCAACTCGTTTCGGGGTATAATGGAAATTGGCCGGAGGGATGGCCGAGCGGTTGAAGGCACCGGTCTTGAAAACCGGAGTCCCGCAAGGGACCGGGGGTTCGAATCCCTCTCCCTCCGCCACGAAGTTAGGGGTCAGAGGCCAGCCGTTAGGGGCCAGTCAGGAAAAGCGTTTGCGTTGTGCTACGCCCACGCGAGGCACCAGACGCCCGCGGTCATGAGGAGCGCCCCGGCCAAGCGGGAGGCGAGCGCGCCTTCGCGGAACGCCAAGCTTCCGAACAAAACGGCGACTAGCGCGCCGCTTCGCTTTGTGGCGATGACGTAGGAGACGTTCGTCAGGGTGATCGCATGCATCTGCAGCAGCGCCATGACGCCCCACAGCGCCCCGAGCAGCAAAAGCATGCCGAGGCGTTGCGTCCGCGAGGCGCCGGGTGCTTCGTTCCCCCGCGGCGCGGAACGCCGACGTGCCCGCAGGGCCGCGGGGAGGTAAAGCAGAGCGAAAAGAACGTTAAAAAGCGTGATGTACATGGCCGGGCTCGACGCCTGGGTGGCCACTTTGTCCGCCACGGAGGAGACGCTCCAGAGCAGGGCCACGGCGAGCGCGTAGCGGCTCGGCTTCTGCGCGAGCGAGCGAAGCGGCCCGAACCAGTGGTGCGTTCGGGACTCGAGGTGGAGCGCGTAGACGCCGCCCGCCATGAGCGCGACGCCCAGCGCGCCGAGCCGCGAGGGCAGCATGCGGTAGTAGGACCACTCCGTCGCGACAATCGCGAGCGGCGTGAGGGAAAGGAGCGGATAGACGATCGAAAGCTTCCCCTCGGCGAGCGCCCGCATGAGAAGCGTCATGGCGACGAGATTGATCACAAGGCTCACGGCCAGGGCGCCGAGAAACGCCGGCTGAATTTCGGCGGGCGCGCCCTCCCAAAGGAGGGAAAGCGCCGCCGCGGGAGCGCCGAAGACGAACGTCGCCCAGACCACGATAGCCGGCGGCTCGCCGCGGCGCAGAAGATGGCGGCTCCAGGCGCCGTGGAGTCCATAGAAAAGAGCCACGAGCCCGGAGAGGGCAAGCCAGGGCATGGGGGAGAGCGTTACACGAGGGACGCCACGGCCGCGGCCGCCCCGACTAGGACGCAGTAATAGGCGAAGAACGAGAAGCGGGCGGTCTCAAGGATGCGGCGTAGCGCGTGGAGCGCACCGTAGCCCACTGCGGCCGAGACGAGGAACGCGGCGACGTAAAGGGCGATATCCAGCACCTGAGGAGGCGCCTCAATGAGGTGGCGCGCCTCGAGGAACGTGGCCCCGAGGACGGCGGGAATGGAGAGAAGAAACGAAAACGAAAAGGCAAACTGCCGATGAAGGCCGGCGAAGAGTCCCGCCGAGATGGTCACGCCGGTGCGCGAGACGCCGGGCATCACCGCAAGTCCCTGCGCCGCGCCCACGAGCACGGCGTGGCGCCAGCGCATGGCCCCGACCCCGCCCTTCGCGGGACCGGGGCTCCGGATCCTCGAAGCGGGATAAAGGAACGCCGCCGTGGCGAGGAGCCCCCCTCCTACGGCCGCCATGCTGTCGAACGCCCACGTTGCGACGTCCTGAAGGGCGAGGCCAATGGCGCCCGTGGGCACGGAGCCCAGCAGGATCAGGAGCAACGTTTTTCTCTCCTGCCCCGCGAACGCCGAATCGGAGCCGAGCCCGAGCAGGCAGGCGATGTCCTTGCGGAAATAGCTGAAAACCGCTATCAAGGTCCCCGCGTGGACGATGACCTCAAACGCGAGCCCCGGCGAGCGAAAGTTCATGAAGTACTCCGCGATGGCGAGGTGGCCGGAGCTGCTGATGGGCAAAAACTCCGTAAGCCCTTGAAGAACGGCGAGCAAGATCACCTGCCAGAAGAGCATCGGGTTTTTCCTACTCGCCGCGCCGCGCGCTTGGTGCAGCGGGCGGGAAAAACGCGCCCCTGCCTCCCCGCGGAACACCCAGGATGCCTCGAAGCCGCCCTTGTGCCGGCGATGGGGCATGGCTCGCAGTGGCGCGGAAAGCAATCATTGGGGATGGGGCGCGTGGGCTTTACGCCGGTTGCGTCGATAGGGCCTTCACCGTAATGGTCACCACACCCAGAAGGGCACAGTAGTAGGCGAAGAACGAGAAGCGCGCCGATTCCACGATGCGGCGCAGCGCGTGGAGCGCGCCATATCCCACGACGGCGGAGACGGCGAAGGCCATCGCGTAGAGCCCCAGTTCCTGCGTGCTGACGGCACCCTCCGTGAGGTGGCTCGCCTCCCCGATCGTGGCCCCCAGCACGGCGGGGATGGAAAGAAGAAACGAGAACGAGAAGGCCGTGCGTCGATCAAGGCCTCCGAACAGTGCCGTAGAGATGGTCACGCCGGCGCGCGAAACGCCCGGCATCACCGCGATCCCCTGCATCGCGCCTATCGTAACCGCGTGGTACCAGTCCATGGTTTCGATGCCGATTTTTTCCGGATGGATGCGGGAAGCGAAGTAGAGGACCACGGCCGTCGCCAAAAAGCCCACTCCTACGGCCGCCAGGTTGCGGAACGCCTTCACCGCCGCGTCTTGGAGCACAAAGCCGAGAATCCCCGTGGGCACCGAGCCCACAAGGATCCACACAAGGAGCATATGCTCGTGCTTCACAAACCTGGAATCCGTTCCGAACCCCAGGAGGGCGCCGATGTCCTTGCGAAAGTAGGCGATCACGGATACCAGGGTTCCCGCGTGGACGAGGACCTCGAACGTGAGTCCCGGCGACTGGAAGCCCATGAAGTACTCCGCGATGGCGAGGTGGCCGGAGCTGCTGACGGGCAAGAACTCCGTGATCCCCTGAAGAACGGCGAGAAAAATTACCTGCAATAGAATAATCATGGACCCTGGCTCCGGGTGAGCGCCGCGAGGAGTTTCGAAAAATCCTCGAGGGAGAGCGTCTCGGCGCGAACGTTCCTCTCCCATCCGAGCGTTTCCCTCGCGCGCTCCAGCGCCTCGGGGGAATAGCGCGCCGTGCGCCGCAGGTTGTTCCAGAGCGTCTTGCGCCGCTCGCGGAACGACGCGCCCACGAGGGCGAAAAGGGGCGCCTCGTCCTCCTCGGAAAAAGGCGGTTTTTTCCGAAAGCTCAGCCGTAGCGCCTCGGAGGAGACGCTCGGGCGCGGCGAGAAGGCCGAGGGCGGAACGCGCATGATAGAGCTCACGTCCGCGCAGAAGCGGACGCGGTGTGAAAGGTAGCCGCGCGTCTTCGGCGTATCGCGCAGGAGCTTTCGGGCCACCTCGCGCTGCAGGATGAGCACGGCGTCGCGGAAGCAGGCGCGGTGGTCGAGCAGCCATTCGAGGAACGCGCTCGTGATGTGGTACGGAAGGGCCGAGAAAACCCGCGCCGCGCCGGCCTCTTCATCCGCCTGCTCCGGCATGTCGCGGGCCAGCACCTCGGCCGCGTCCAGCGCGAGGATGTCGCCCTGAATAACCCGGACGTGCTCGAGACCGCGATAGCGTGCTGCCAGCGCCCCGGCCAGCCCGGGATCAATCTCGACGGCCACGAGGCGCCTGACGCGCCGCACCAAGTGGTCGGTCACGTTGCCCGTGCCGGGACCCACCTCGAGGACGCATTGGTCGTCCCGGGGGGCAAAGCGCTCGGCGAGCTCGCGGCTCGTATCCTCGCGAACGAGGTGTACCTGGCTGAGGGACCGTCGCGTCGGCCGCGAGGGCTGCCTCATAGGGACCGTAGCGGCAAGCATGGAAAAGAGTATAACACACCTGCGGGGGTCGGGACTCTTGCCCCAAGGCCTGAACGGGCAAGCGAGTTTCTGAGGCTTCCAATGGGATTGACTTTCTGCCGCGGCTTGTTTAGCCTGCGGGGGCGGGAAGGAAAGAAAAGGGGGCCCTAGGCGTTTTAAGGAAAGCCCGATGGGAAAAACGAACCCGTGGAAACGACCGATGGTCGTGGCTGCCGCAGGACTCGCGGCGGCGCTCGCGCTTCTCGCCGGTACGGCTTTCTACCTCCACGAGCAAGGCTTTCTAGAATGGCTATACCCGAAGGAAAAGGAATCGGAGGTCGCGGTGCGCGACTTTCGGCGCCTGGCCGAGGAGGCGTTCGCGGCGGGAAATTTCATCGAGCCAACGGAGGCGAGCGCCCTTTTTTGGGCCAGGCGCGCGGCCGGAGCCGAGGGAGGCGACGCTTCTTTCCTGGCCGAGATGGAAGGGCGCGTCGCCGGCCGCCTCGTCGCCGAGGGCGAGGCGCTGCTTCTCAGTCGCGTGCCCGAAAACCAGCCGAAGGCGCTCGACGCCTTCACCCGCGCGCTTGCACTGCGCCCGGATGACGAGAAGGCGCGCTTCGGCCTGTCCTTCGCCAGGGGAACGCTCGCGTTCCTCCAGGACGATCCCGAGATGGCCCTTGCTTTTTTTGAAGAGGCCGCGCGCCTCAACCCGGAATCGCAGGAATTGCGGCCCTGGACGGCCAGGGTGCACCGTGTTCTGAGTGACCGCCGCGCCGAGGCCGGAGATTGGGACACGGCGCGCCGCGAGCGCGACGAAGCGATGTCTCTCGATCCCAGCCTTCACCCCGGCGCTTTCAGATTGACGGCGCTCGAAAACGAGGAAAAGGAGCGGCAAAGGCTGGCCGCCCTGAGACAGCGCCCCGCACCGAAGCTCTCCGATACAAAGCTTCCGCCGGAGCCCTTTACTTCGGAGACTCCGATTGCGCCGCCGTTTGAAATCGAAGACCTGGAAGGCAAGCCCCTCAGCCTCGCGCAATACGGGGGCAAGGTGGTGCTTCTCATGTTTTGGGCGACGTGGTGCGGCCCCTGCATCATGGAGATTCCACATCTTAATGCCTTGCAAAAGGAGTACGGCGATAAGGGCTTCGCCGTCATCTCCCTCTCGGTGGACAACCCAATGAGGGTGACTCCGGCGAAGCTCACCGAGTTCGTAAGGAAGAAAAACATCGACTACCGCGTCGCCATGGCGACCGCCAAGGTTGTGCAGGATTACGGGGGCGCCCGCAACATTCCCACCTCGTTCATCATCGACCGCCAGGGCCGGCTGCGGGCCAAGTTCGTCGGCTCCCGCCGCAAGGAAGTGTTCGAGGAAGTGATCAAGACGCTCCTCTAAACCAGTAATCAGGGACCAGCCGTCAGGGGCCAGTTAAACGAATCTTCCTTTTTCTGACGACTGACCCCTGATAACCGGCCCCTGCCCTCCGTCGGCATTGACTTTTCGCTGCAGATGGATTAGTCTGCAAGGTCGGGAAATAAAACGGTGCGGGAGGCGTTTAAGGATAAGGGAATGCTGCAGAAGCGCATAACGAGAGGAATGAGTCGGTCGAAGCTATGGGCGGCTTTCGCCTTCGCGGTCGCCGTACTTGCGGCGTCCCAACAGTGGGCGGTCATCGGGTACCTGAAGGAGCCGCTGCCGGCGCCGGAGTTTGAAATCAAAGACGTGGAAGGCAAGCCACTCAGCCTTAAGCAATACAGGGGCAAGGTGGTGCTCCTCACCTTTTGGGCGACGTGGTGCCGCCCCTGCCGCATAGAGATCCCCCATCTTAATTCCTTGCATGAGGAATACGGCAAGAAACACCTTGCCGTGATCTCCCTTTCGGTGGACAATCCCAGGCGAATGCCTCCGGAGAAACTTGCCGAGTTCGCCAAGAAGAACAACATCAACTATCGCGTCGCCATGGATCCCACCTACAAGATTGCGCGGGATTACGGCGGCGCCCGCAACATTCCCACCTCCTTCCTGATTGACCGCGAGGGCAAGCTGCGCGTCAGGTTCGTCGGCTCCCACCGAAAGGAAGACTTCGAGAAAGAAATCAAGGCGCTCCTTTAAGCAAGCCGTTAGCAGTTGGCCGTCGGCCGTTAGAAGAAGGAGCTCTTGCTAACTGCTAATAGCTAACGGCTAACCGCTGGCAATGCCTTATTACCCTGCTTTTCTCAACCTCGAGGGTCGGCGCGCGCTCGTCGTGGGCGGGGGCGAGGTGGCCGCGCGTAAAATTTTGTCCCTTCTCGAAGCCGGCGCGCACGTCACGGTCGTGAGTCCCGAGGCGCACGACGACATCCGCCGCCTCGCCGGGGAAGGCCGCATCGTGTGGCACGCGCGGGCGTTCGCTCCTTCCGATTTGGAAGGAGTCTTTCTCGTGGCGGGAGCGACCGACGACCGCGCGCTCAACCCCGAGCTCTACCGCCTCTGCGAGGAAAAGAAAATTCTCCTCAACGCCGCGGACGACCCCGAGCACTGCCACTTCGTGGTTCCCTCGGTGCTGCGGCGGGGGGAACTCCAGATCGCCGTCGCCACGGGCGGCTCGGCCCCGCGCCTCTCGCGCCGCGTCCGCCTCATGCTGGAAAAAGTCTTCGGCGAAGAGTACGCGAAGTTCACGGCGCTTTTGAAGAAAATGCGCACCGACATTCAGGAGAAGATTCCGGCCGAGCGCCGAGTGGCCTTCTACGACGCCCTCATCGAGAGCGATATTTTGGAAATCTACCGCCTCGGAAACGACGAGGCGGCCGAGCGCCTCGCGCGCGACATCCTCGACACGCACGGCCGGGCGTAGCCCTCTCCCTCGCCTTGAAGAGGCCCGGGATTACTCCGAAGGAGCAGGGAGCGCCTCGCCGCCGGGCGACGCTTCGACCTTGGTGACCTCGTGATACTTCGAGAACACCATGTCCTCGATGAACTTGCGTGTTTCCGAGTCAAGAGGGTGGACGATGTCACGGAACTTTCCGTCTTTGCCGAGCTTGCCCGGCATCGAAAGAAACGCGCCGTTTCTGCCCTGGATGATCTTGATGTCGGTCACGATGAAACAACCATCGATGACAATCGAGACGAAGGCTCTCAGTTTGTCCTTGTCATGAATCGGAAAAACGCGCACTTCGGTGATGTTCATGGTTTTGGATTCCTTTCGAGATCTCCCCAAAAAACTAAAAACCGCGTCCCCAGGGAATCCCGATACGGTGTACCGGAACACCCGAAGGACAAGCCCGTGGGTTCTCTCGTAGCTTATCCCGCTTTTGCGGGGGCTTATCCCGAGGTGTCGGGAATTGCCCCTACATGTCGGGGAAAGTGGTTTTCATTGGCTTCTCTCTCTCTCTTTCTTTGTACCTTGTCTTTGCCTGTCTCCTGGAAGCAGTGCGGCCGAGTTCAGCATGGCCGGGGCGGGCGGAACGCCCGGGCGAAGCGGCGCCTCGTCACGAAACAACCCGTCCGGACGAACCAGTCATACCCAGCGAGACGACGCTCCATCCGCCGCGCCGCCGCACGGCCGGGCACAAGAGCATACCACCCTGTCCCGCTCCCCGTAAGCGCAGGACGGACGGCGCCCGCCTCAGCGAAGGCGCGCCGAACCCGCCGGACCACCGTCTCCATCCGACAAGCCGCGCTTTCGAGGTCGTTCTTTAGTTGCAACTGCATCGGCACACCCCTGTCAAGCACCAGGAACGTATCCTTTAAAATAATACCAGACAACTTTTTTGGAGTCAAGCCCCTGCAAGTCCGATCCAGCGCTTCGTATACGGCCTCCGTCGAAAGGCGCTCCGGCGGAACCGCAAGCACGTAGAACACGGCCCTTTTCCACACGTCGGGAAGCGGGCAGACCACCTCGCCGCGCCCCACGCCCAGCGCCGTCCCGCCGTGGAGAAAGAACGGAACGTCCGAGCCCAGGGAAGCGGCGGCGGCGTAGAGCGCCTGCCACGAAAGCCCCAGGCGAAGCGCGCGGTTTACGGCAAGGAGCACGGCGGCGGCGTTGCTGCTTCCGCCGCCCAAGCCGGCTCCCACTGGAATGCGCTTTTGAATGCGGACGCGAACGCCCTGCCTGCCCATGTGCGGACGGAGGCGTTCGAGCGCCTGCCATACGAGGTTGTCCGTCCCCGCGGGAAGGTCCGCGTCGTCGTACTTGTCCCGGCGCCCGCATCGGGTTTCGATCTGCCATTCCCGCCCCTCGAACGAAAACGAGAGCGTATCGTGAAGGCTGATGGTCTGGTAGAGCGTTGCGAGGGCGTGATAGCCGTCGGGGCGGCGCGGCCCCGCTTCGAGGCCAAGGTTCAGCTTGGCGAACGATGGAATCTTCAAGGTCGGGGCGCGGCCCCTATTGCGCCGCGCCAAGCTGCGCCTCCGCACGCTCAATTTTTTGACGTACCTCCTCGGCGTTCTCGATTCCCCCTTCGAGGGCCTTGCGCCATTCCGTGATGGCGTCCTCGATGCGGCCGAGGGCGAAGCGCACGTCGCCCAGGTGGTCGCGAACAATCGGGTCCTCGAGGCGCTCGATGGCCTGCTCCAGGTATTTTTCCGATTCCTCGTATTCACCGCGCCGAAAGTGCGCCCAGCCCAGGCTGTCGAGGTAGGCGCCGTTTCCCGAATCGATGGCGACCGCCTGCTTCGTCAGTGCGAGCGCCTCGTCGAGCGGCCCGCCCCGGTCCGCGAGGATGTAGCCCAGGTAATTGAGGGCCGCCGCGTTCCGTGGATTCAGCTCAATGGCGTGGCGCAGATGGCGCTCCGCTTCATCAAAAAAGCTCTGCCGCTCGTAGAGGGCGCCCAGTTGAAACTGAATGCTGTCGCTTTTCGGAAAAACTTTTTCCCCCCTCTTGAGCACCCCCATGGCTTCCTCGGGGTACTCGAGCGCTCGATAAAACGCCGCGGCCTGCCGGTAATCCCCCTCGGTGAGGTTGTCTTCTTCGAGAATGTCCTCAACGCTCTTGACGGCCTCGCTTTCCTTGCCGTCCCGCAAGAAAATTTCGGCCATGGCGAAGCGCAGCAGCGTGCTTTTCGGGAAATGGCTCAGGGCCTCAATGGTGACCGTGAGCGCGCGGGTGACCTCGTCCGCGTTGAGCCATGCCTCGAGTGCGGCCAAATAAAAATCCTCCGAAGGCGCCGAAGCGAGCCGCATGGCGCGCTCAAAAGCCGTCGCGGCTTCGCCGTATTGGCCCATGGCCACAAGGACCAGTCCCTGCCGATGCAGAACCTTCGCCACCTCGTCATGCGGAACACGGGCCGTTTCCCGCGTCCGAAGCAGCATGTCTTCAAGAATCCGGTACTGCTCAAGGGCACTCGCATAGTCTTCCTGGAGCGCGTAGACCCCTGCGAGTTCCGCGCGCGCCCTAAGGTGCCCCGGCTGTTCCTGCAAGAATCGCAGCCACAAGCGGACGGCCTTGTCGTGCTGCTCGGTTTTCCGCAGGGCAAGCGCGAGAAGGTGCACGATGTCGTAGGTGCTCTGGAGGCTTACGAACGGCTCGAGCAGGGAGATGGCGTTCTCGTAGCGCTTCTCGGCGATATAGCAAAGTCCAAGCTGCTCCCGCGTTACGAAGTCAGGCGGTATGGCGTCGAGGAGGCGTTCGAGATGGGGAATGGCCTCGGTGCAGCGGCCGCGCACACTATAGAACGAGGCCGCTGTGCGAATCGCCTGCAGGGAATCGGGATTGGCCTCCAAGGCCTGCTGAATGAGATCTTCCACCTCATTAAAAAGCCCCTGCGACTCGCGGATCTCCGCAAGCAGCAAGAGGGGAAGGGCGTTACCCGGTTTTTGAGCCAGAAGCACTTCGAGCACCTCCTCGGCTTTCTCGGTTCGGCCCAGCGCAAGGTAAAGCTTGGCCAGCTCCATGGCGGCGGCTTCGGACTTGTCCGACATGTCGGAGTCCGCGGCCAGCGCCATGGCGCGTCGGTACTCCTCGGCGGCCAGCTCGTAGAACGCGGTGCTCCGCCGCCCCTTCCGCCCGGCCGTGCTGTGGTGAAGGCGCGCCATCAGAAGATGGGCCTCGTAGCTTTCGCCGAGGCGGAGACTCTCCTCCACATGGTCCCTGGCTTCACTCAATTGCCCAGCGTAGAAAAGCATCTCGCCGAGTTTGAAGTGCAGATGGGAAGACTCCGGGTCGAGCGCGAGGGCATCGCGGTAGGCCTCGAGCGCCCGGGGATACCGTCCCTCCTGCTCATAGATGCTGCCGCGCAGGAAACGCGCGTACGCCTCCGCCCGCCGCGACTTCGCGTCCGCCTCGGCCTGCTCCTCCAGGGCCAAGGGTATGGCCGGCGCACCCTTTTTGTGTCGTCCGCCCCGGACGGATGGTGCTTCCACTGCCAGGCATGGCGCGGCGCTTGCCCAGAACGCGCAAAAAAGCACCCCTCCCGCGGCGAGACGCCGCTTCGTATAATTAGCAGCCGGAACGTTCATGAAACGCATGGGAAGGGATGTAATGGAAAAAAGACGCGCCTAGCCTTCGACCACGGCGCGTCCGCTCGTGGAAGGCAGGCCTGCTCCTCCCGGGCTCGCGGCGGCCCGGCCGGGGGGCACGGCCATGCCCGGCGAGGCAGCGCCGCCCGGTCGGGCTTCGGCGCCAAGCGACGGAGACATATTGATGCGGCCGCGGATGGTCGCTCCTTCCGCCACGGCGACGCGGGGCGTCGTGATGTCGCCTTCGATGACGCCGGTGGCGCGGATGTCCACCCGCTCCGACACCGTCATGTTACCCACGATGGTTCCCTCGACCGTCACGGCGCGGGCTTGAATGCTCGCCTCCACGCGCCCTTCCACGCCGACGGCGAAGTTGCCGGACAGGTTGACCTCTCCCTGGAACGAGCCTTCCACCACGACCTCGCCTTCGCCCTTGAGGACGCCCTCGAACGTCGCGCCGCGTCCGAGCACCGTGCGCGGCGAGGGAGGAGGCGCGCTGGGCGCCGCCGGCCTGGAAGCACCCGGCACGGGCACACCTGCCGATTTTTTCCTCTCGCCGAAAAATGCCACGGTTTCGCCTGCTTTCCTTATGGAGCGGGATACGGGACTTGAACCCGCAACTTCAAGCTTGGGAAGCTTGCACTCTACCGATTGAGTTAATCCCGCATCGTATTCTTCAAGTTAGCACGCGGCACCTCCCCTGTCAAGCCTGCCGCCCGTCCCCTTTCGCGTCTCCCTTCACCTTCATCATCACCGCGAGCGCGAACGAAACAATCACAATCGCCGGGCCCGCGGCGAATTATTTCCCGCGCGAGAGAAGCAGTTGGTCGTAGAGGCGGTGCAGGTCGTTCGCGGAGTAATAAAAAATTTCGATGCGGCCCCGGCCGCCCCCGCCGCGAATGGCGACCTTCGTGCCGAGCACGCGCTGGAGATCCTCTTCCGCGCGGCGGACGTTCGGGTCCTTGGAAGCTTCCGCGGCCTTTCGACGGGAGGGCCCGCCGCCGGACGGAACCTTCGCTTTGGCGAGCGCTCCCGCGGCGCGCACGGAGAGGTTCTCTTTGGCGATGCGCTCCGCGAGGCGCTCCTGCAGCGCGGCGTCATCGAGGGAAAGGAGAATTTTCGCGTGGCCGGAGCTGAGGCTTCCGTCCTCGAGCAATTTTTGGCACTTGGGCGGAAGCGCGAGGAGGCGCATCGCGTTCGCCACGGCCGCGCGCGACTTCCCGACGCGCTTGGCGATTTTCTCCTGCGTCAGGTTGTACGTGTCGGAGAGGGTCCTGTAGGCGCGCGCCTCCTCGAGGGGGGAAAGGTTCTCGCGCTGGATGTTCTCGATGAGCGCGAACTCGAGAAGCCGCTCGTCGGGCGCGTCGCGGACGACGGCGGGGATGCGCCGGAGGCCGGCGCGCTTCGCCGCGCGCAGGCGACGCTCGCCCGCGATGAGCTGGAAACGTCCCCGCCGCTCCGCGGGGCGCACCAGCACGGGCTGCAGGACGCCCGTTTCCTTGATGGAGTGCGCAAGCTCCGCGAGCGTCTCCGGGTGAATGCGTGCGCGGGGCTGGTGCGGCGACGGGTCTATTTTCGAGAGATCGATTTCGAGCGCATCGCCCGCTTCGCGGGAGAACTCCGGAAGCGCCGCCGCGGGCTTCGCGAGCAGCGCATCCAGGCCGCGTCCGAGCGCCTGTCGTTTCGGGGAAGCGGGTTTTTTCTTGGGCATGACTTGAGCCTACGTTTTTGAGGCGTTCAGAATTTCTTTGCCGAGCGCCAGGTACGCCTCCGCGCCGCGGCAGGCGATGTCGTAGAGGAAAACGGGCTTTCCGAAGCTCGGGGCCTCGCCGAGGCGGACGTTGCGCGGGATCACGGTCTTGTAAACGAGGTCGCCGAAAAATTTTTTAATCTCCTCGCCGACCTGCTGCCCTAACCGGGTGCGCTCGTCGACCATCGTGAGCAGAACGCCCTCGATGCGAAGGCGGGGGTTAAGGGTCTCGCGGATGCGGCGAATGGTGGCCACCAGCTCGGAGATCCCCTCGAGCGCGTAGTACTCGCACTGCATGGGAATGAGCACCCCGTCGGCCGCGACCAGGGCGTTGAGCGTCAAAAGCCCCAGAGAAGGCGGGCAGTCCACGAAAATGTGGTCGAAGTGGCGGCGCACGGGCCGAAGCAGCTGCTTGAGGCGCCACTCGCGGTCCTTGAGCGTCACGAGCTCCACCTCGGCCCCGACCATGGCGCGCTCGCTCGGCACCACTTTCAGGTGCGGGAGCTCCGTCGAGCGGTAAATCTCGACGAGCGGCGTCAAATGCAGAAGCGCCTGGTAGAGCGTGCCCTGCTGCGGCGCCTCGTCGGGCCCCGCGCCGTTTTGCGCAACGCCGAGGCCGCTCGTCGAGTTCGCCTGCGGGTCCATGTCCACGAGAAGCGTTTTGCGCTCCGCCGCGGCGAGCGCGGCCGCGAGGTTGATCGTCGTCGTGGTCTTTCCCACGCCGCCCTTTTGGTTCGCAATCGCTATGATGCGGCCCATAGTTGATTCACGGCTCGGGGTTCACGCTTTCTTTAAATCCGTTCCGCTTCCTCTTCGCAAAAATTGGTGCTCCCACGAGGCAGTATTCTATCCGAAAAGACCCGCCTGCTACAAGAGCGCATCAGGTTGAGCATCGCATACGTAATGTCCTATCTCCCATGCCCGATCTCCCCTACCCCGCCCTCCCGCAGAAAGCGTCACGTCCCTTTTCCCTTGTGGTGCAAGCGGGAACCGGGGACTCGTCAGCGATTCGACGGCTTGACCGGGGTGGGCTCTAAAAGCTATCATGCATCGCTGAACAAGTGACGAACGAAGCACAAAAACGCCTGAGGTAACAGGGAGTATGATGGATGTAAAAAAGGAACGACGCCAACACCCGCGGGTGCCCGCGCACCTGACGGTGGAGACCGCCGGCCCCGAGGGGACGGAGCTCACCTTGGTCACCGGCAATCTCAGCCTGGGAGGGTTCCATTGCCGCGTCTCCCGTTACATTCCGAAATCGACTCACCTGACCGTCAAGCTCGAGCTTCCCTTCCCCGAGCGGTCGGAATGGCTCACGGCGGAGGGGGAGGTGGTTCGTGTGAAGCCCCAAGAGCCCGTCGAGGGACGTAACGATTACCGTCTGGCGCTCCAGTTCACCCGCTTATACGGCCGGGACCGGCAGTTGCTCGGACGCTATCTCGAGCAACACTACAAGCAGCGATAGCATCCACCGCCGCGAGGCCGCCGGGGACGTCCCGCCTGATTCGTGGCGATCTACTTTCGCGGGAAGTATAATGGTTCGTTCGGGGCGTGGCTCAGCCTGGTAGAGCATCGGCTTTGGGAGCCGAGGGTCGCTGGTTCAAATCCAGTCGCCCCGACCAAACTGCCGGAGCCGGCAGTTTGGTAGAGCAGGCGAGCATTGGAACAGTCGAGCAGGCGAGCAAGACGACAGCGTCAACTGTTTGGATACAATGCCAGGTAAGCCGTTCGCCTGCGGTCTCCTGATCCCCTGTTCACCTGTTCACCTCCTCAGGATAAGGTAGGGGGCGCCTTCCGGCCGGTCGCTCAGTCTTTGGGCACTTCCTTGGACGTCGTGCTCTCGACCGCTTCTCTACCCTCCGCAAGCACCTCATCGCTGCAAGGCTCTTCGGAATAGCCGATCACGGTGCGTCCCTCGCGCTCGTCCACCTGGATGTGGCGGTG
This sequence comes from Acidobacteriota bacterium, assembly GCA_020349885.1. NCBI lineage: Bacteria > Pseudomonadati > Acidobacteriota > Acidobacteriota bacterium. The sequence continues at coordinate 1,581,014 of CP070701.1, read as the reverse complement.
CTCGTCCCATTCCGTGCTCAAGGACGCGTCCGCAAGGGGGTCGAGGACGAGGCGGCGGATGACACGCTCCAGGTGGCGGGCGCCGAACTCGGGGCTGTAGCCCTCGGCGACGAGGCGTTCGTAGACGGCGGGCGCAAGGTGCAGGGTCTTTCCTTCCTCGGCCATGCGCTCGCGGACGCTGCGCAGTTTGAGTTCGGCGATGCGCTTGATGCTCTCAGGGGCGAGCGGGTCGAACTGGACGATCTCGTCGAGGCGGTTCAGGAACTCGGGGGCGAAGGAGCGCTTGATGCGCTTCGTCAGGGCCGAGCGCGAAACATGCCCCCCGCGGCCGGAGACTTCGTCGTAGCCGATCCTCATTTCCGAGTAGAGCTCCGTGCCGATGTTTCCGGTCATGACGATCGTCGTGTGGTTGAAGTGGACGATGCGGCCTTTGCCGTCGGTGAGGCGTCCCGCGTCGAAGACCTGCAGAAAGAGGTTCATCACCTGCGCGTCGGCCTTTTCAATCTCGTCTAGCAGAATCAGCGAGTAGGGATTGCGGCGCACCATGTCCGTGAGCTGATTGGGGTCGTTGTAGCCCACGTAGCCGGGAGCGGTGCCGATGAGGCGCGACGACGAGATCCGCTCCATGTATTCCGACATGTCGATTCGAATCATCCTGTCCGTTTCGCCGTAGAGCACCTCGGCCATGGCGCGCGCGAGCTCCGTCTTCCCCACGCCCGTGGGCCCAACGAACAGGAAGATACCCTCCGGCCGCTGGGGCTTGAGAGAGAAGTTCAGCTTGGCCGTTTTGAGAGCCCGCGCCACGGTGCGGATGGCGCTTTCCTGCCCGATGATGCGCTCCTCGAGGAGGGTTTCCAGCTCGCGGTAGCGCGACTCCCGCATGGATGCCACCTTGGCGAACGGCACGCCGGAGAGGTCCGAAATGGCCGCGTGGACGTCCTCGGGCGTGACGGCGGGCTGGCGTTGCGCGGTGCCGTTCGCGCGCAGGGCGGCCTTGACCGAGGCGCGGTCGAAGACGTCGAGCGCCTTGTCCGGAAAAGCGCGCTCCTTCAAGCACAGCGCGATGGTTTTGAACGTCTCCGCAAAAAGCTCCTCGCTCAAGCGCACGCGGTGGTGGTTTTCAAGCGGTTCCTTGTGGAAGGACAGAATGGCGAGCGTCTCCTCCCGGCCGGGCTCGTCAAGCCGGACGACCTGAAAACAGCGCGCCAGCGTGGTGTCTTTCTCCAGGCGCGAGCGGTAGTCCTCGTACGGCGCCGCGGCGACGGCCTGGAATTCCCCGCGCAGGAGCGACGGCTTGATGAGGCTCGCCAGGTCGAGGCTTCCCCCTTTCGACGCCCCCATGCTCGAGAGCGTGTGGATGTCGTCCACGAACAGAATGGACGGCTGGTCCGAGAGTTTTCGGATGACCTGCAGGATGCGTTCCTCGAACTGGCCCCGATACTTGGCGCCGGCGATGGCGGCGGCGCTGTTGAAGGCATAGAGGCGTTTTCCCTGAAGCGCGCGCGGCGCCTCTCCCCTCGAGAGCCGGAGCGCCAGGTCTTCCACGAGGGCCGTCTTCCCAACGCCCGGCTCGCCCACGAGAAGAACGTTGCTCTTGGCCCGGCAGCAGAGAATCTCGACCGCCTGGGCGCGTTCGCCCTCGCGGCCTACGATGGGACGGTAGCGGCCGCCCTCGGCCTCCGCCAGCATGTCCACCAGAAGCTCGTCCGCGGAAGGCCCTTCGGCCGGAGCGGGCGCTCCGGAGGGCTTGGCCGACGGCGCCTCCTCCCGCGGCTTGGCCACGGGAGCACGCCCCGGCGCTTTCGCGCTCGCCGGAAGACCCGGCTTGTTGGCCAGCCGTTCCTTAAGATCGTCCCGCTTGCGCGCCACACCCGGTTGATAAAGGCTTGCGGCGAGAACCTTTTCGTAAAACCGGATGGCCTCGGCGCTGTCCCGCTCGGCAAAGAGGTCGCCCAGGAGTTCCTCAGCCTGCACCTTGTCGGGGTAGCGTGCGAGGAGGCGCCGCAGGGTCGCGATGGCCTGCGCGGAGTCGCCCCCCCGGCGGTGGGCATGGGCGGTGGCGTAATACAGCGGAGGATGGGAGTCATCAAGGGCAAGCGCCCGCTCGAATTCCTCGATCGCCTTTCCGTAGTCCTGCTCCGAGAAATGTTCCATGCCGCTCGCGGCTATGCGGGCGTAGCGGTAGAGACGGGTGCGCTCCTTGTTGGGGAAAAGATTTTTTCCGGCGTCGTGGAAGAGTGCGAGGGCCTGCCGGTACGCGCCCAGGCGCACGCACAGCTCCGCCCACGCGATCAGCTCGTCTCGCTCCAGGCGGACGAGCCGATCCCCCCGGCCGTTCGTGTAGCAAACGCCGTCGGGGCCGTGTCCTTCGTAAAGAAGCAGAGAGGTGCGGTGCATGCAAAACAGTGGCTCGATCGGCGTGAAGGAGGCCGCGAGGTCATCCACGAGATGCAGGCCCCGCCCCGTCGAAACGGGCAGAAGCTCCTCGATGTCCATCCTTTCCCGGGCCACGACATCGTAGGCGGACAGCCCATGTTTTTCCTCCCGAATGGACACGATGCGCGCGTGGAAGCGCCGCACGAGAAACTCGCTGTATTCTTCGGCCAGCACTCGTATGGCTTCCTCGGTGCGGGACGTGTTGTCCAGATGCTCCATGCGCGTGAGAAGCGCGCGATAGGTTTCGACGAAGAGGCGCACCTGCACCGGGTTCCGAAGCGGCAGGCCGAAGACTTCCACGAGGGAGCCCGTGTCATGGGCCAGCATCAGGCTTTGAAGGCGCGCGCACGCCTGGCCCGAAAGATTCCCCAAATGCTCGTCAAGACTGTGAGAGAGCTCGAGGCCGATGTTGCGCCGCACCGCACTGTGCGCGAGAGCCATGAGGGTCACGAAGCGGAGGCTGCGCTCCAGAAGGACGTAGGGAGTCTGAGGTGCGTCTTTTTCGGCCGCTTCCGAAGGGGGCGCGTAGAGAAAAGGAAACTTCTGCGCGATTTCCTCCAGCGGCAGGTAAGTCGTCATGGTGTGTTACCTTTACTCAACCTTTGCGCCAAAAACCATTCCCATGCAATGGGAAACCCGTTCACCAAATGCAATAGTAGCATAGACAAGAACTGCGTTTCAATCATGGTTAGTCCGAATCACGCGGCGCCTTTCTGATAGGGCTCGGCATGGTAGCATGGGAAAAGGTATGGGCACGCTCAAAACGCACGCCGAGGTGTCCCGAGTGCGAGAGCTCCTTCAGGGCGCAAAGGGCATCTTTGTGCTGACGGGCGCCGGGGCTTCCGCCGAGAGCGGCATCCCCACGTTCCGCGGCGCGGACGGGTGGTGGAAGAAATTCCGCGCCGAGGATCTCGCCACGCCGCAGGCGTTCTCGGAAAACCCCGGGCTCGTGTGGGAATGGTACGACCATCGCCGCCGCCTGGTCGCCGAGGCCTCGCCGAACGACGGGCACAAGGCTTTGGCGAAAATCGAAGGAAGCGCCGAGCGGTTTCTTCTGGCCACGCAGAACGTGGACGACCTGCACGAGCGCGCGGGCAACCGCAACGTCGAGCACGTCCACGGCTCCCTCTGGCGCGTGCGGTGCACGAGCTGCTCCTACGCGGGCGAGCTCAGGGACGTTCCCCTGCCCGAGACGCCGCCCCGCTGCAAGGCGTGCCGGGGGCTGCTGCGTCCCGACATCGTCTGGTTCGGCGAAACCCTGAATCTGGCGGTCGTTCAGCGCATCGACGATTTTTTGCAGAAACTCCCGACGCTTGACGCGGCGCTGGTCGTGGGCACGACGGCCGTGTTCGGCTACATTCAGCAGTGGGCGCTCATGGCAAAGCAGAGCGGCGCGGCCGTAATCGAAATCAATCCCCAGGAAACGCCGTTAACGCAAGTGGTCGACGTAGCCCTGCGCGCAAAGTCGGCGGAAGTCCTGCCGCAGATTGTGGACGGGTAGCTTCCCACGGAAGCCGCCGCGCCGAGGGCGCTCATGTCATTTCCCGGCGAGCAAGGCATGGGATGCCCCGCTCGAAAGCCGCGCCCCTAGTCCACCTCTTCCGACGAAAGCTCCGGCGGCGATTCCGCGCCGTGCTCGGTGATCTCCTCGAGGCGCCTGCGGGCCGCTTCGCTTTGTGCCGAGCCTGGAGCGGCCTCGGCGATGCGCCGGTAGAGCTTCACGGCCTCGTCCCACTTGCCCTGTTTTTCGTAGATCTGCCCCGCCTCGAAGCGCGCCGTCACGGCCCACATCGCGTTTTCGGGGTGAAGGTACGTGACTTTCAGGTATTCCAGAAGCGCGCGGTCGAGGTCTCCCAGCGTTTTGTAGTTTTCGGCCAGGTAAAATTGCACCTCGGTGCGCAGGTCCTCCGTCTCGACCACAGCGAGAAGCGCCTCGCAGAGCGCGAGCGAGTCCTGCGCGTAGCCCTCGCGCTGAAGAAACAGCGCCGCGCGGAGCTGCTCGTCCTGCATGGCGGCCCTGTCTTCGAGGGCCTCGGCGAAGCCGAGGTAGCGGCGGCGCGCCTCCTCGGGCTCGTGCTCCTGCTCGTAGCAGACGCCGGCCAGGTAGAGAATCGTCGGGCGCAGGCCGCGCAACGCTTTCGCCGGAGTTTTTTCGGCCTCGTCGAAGTGGCGCGCGGCCTGGGAGAAATCCTTGCGCTCGAATGCCGAGGCGCCGAGCCGATAGTGCGCCCTCGCGCGAAACGCGTCGGGAAGACGGCCCTCGAGGGCGCTCCGGTTGTGCGCGTCGCTTGCCTGCATACGGCCTTCCGCGAAGGCGATTTCGCCCAGGTGGAAATGGGCTTCCGCGGCGGCTTCGGAGTTAGGGAATTTTTCTAGAATTTCCTCGAAATCGCGGCGCGCCTCGTTTATGTTTCCCGCCTCGTAGCGCCCCTTGGCACGCACGAGGATTTTTCCCGAGTCGAGCGCCACGGCGGGGTTGCCGCGCATGAACTCGGGAATTTCCTCGAGCGCCTCCTTGACTTTTCCCTGCCCCAGGAAATGGCGCTCCAGGGCCGTCTGCGCGTAGCGCGCATAAAGGACGTCGCCTTTCCGGAGACGGCGCAGGAGCGCGACACTGCTCTCCTCGTCGCCGGAGGAAAGTGCGATTTTCGCCGCCTCGCGGAGCGCCTCCTGGCCGAGGTCGCCGTGCGGTGCGGCCTCGTGCGCTTTTTCAAAGTAGGCGACGGCCTGCTCGGCGTCTTCCGCGGCGAGGGCGGCCCTCGCGGCCCAATAATGGCCGCGCGGCGGATTCAAGGCCGCGTCTTCGAGGAAGGCCGCAAGCGCTTCCTCCGCGCGCTCCGTTTCCAGAAGCGCGCGCCCCGTCTCGTGCGGCGCGTCTTGTCGAGATTCCTCGGAGTCGGGAAATTTTTTGCGCAGCGCCTTGAGAACCTCGACTGCCTCGCTCCACGCTCCCTGCGCCGAGAGAACGCGCGCGAGCAACAGGTGGGCGCGCGGCGCGGCGCGGTCTTCCGGATAGCGGGCCAGGAAGAAGCGGTACGAGGAGGCGGCTTCCTCCGAGGCGCCGAGCCTTTCCTCGAGGTCGGACTTGCGAAGGAGCGCCGCCGGACCGCGCGGCGAGTCGGAAAATTCCCTCAAGAAAATTTCCGTCATGCCGAGCGCGTTCTCATGCTGGCCGAGAGCCGTGTAGAGCTCCGTCAAGAGGTAGTAGGCCTCCTCGGCGGTCGAAGAGTTTTGCGGGTACTCCTCGACGAGCGCCGCAAGCCAGGCGAGCGCGCCCGCGCGGTCGCCCTCGCCGAGGGCGCTCCGTGCCGCGTACAGCATGGATGGCGCCCGCATGCCGTGGCCCGGGGTTGCGGCGAGCGCCTCGAAGATGCGCCGCGCGGCGTGAAAGTCGCGCATCTCGCCGTAGTGGATTTCTCCGACGTCAAACAGGAGCGCCGCCCCTTCCGAGACGGGAAGGAGCCGCGAGGCGCGGCGAAGATGCTCCGCAGCGCCTTCGGCGTCACCCGCGCGGCGCAGAATTTCTCCAAGCAGTGCATGCGCCTCCGCGTCTTCGGGCTCCGATTCGAGCACGGCGGTGAGCGCTTCGCGCGCGGCCCCGTCCTCGCCGCGGGCCAGAGCACCCCGCGCCGCAAGGAGCGCCTCCTCGCGCTCGCTCAGGCGAAGCGCCGGGCTGCGGCGCCGCACCATGTCGTAGGCCTGGCCGTAGTCGCCGAGATGGTAGTGCGTCCACGCGAGTGCCGATTCCGTCTGCGGAAAAATCCCGGAAGCGTCCGTCTCCCCATATACGAGGGGAGCGAGGATATCGCGCGCCTCCTTGTAACGCTTCTCGTGAAACGCGATGAAGCCGAGCATACGGCGCGCCTCGCGCTCCTCCTCGGGCTCAAGCGCCGCTTCGCCCGGGGCAGAAGGCTTGAGCGCCCCGGTCAGGTCCCGGCGCGCGTTTTTAAAATCCTTGAGCGCGTATCGGCAGCGCGCGCTCTCGAGGAGCACCGCCGCGCTCGCTTCGAGCGGCGCGAGGGCTTCGAGCGCCTCCTCGCAGCGGCCCAGCCCGCGCCGGACCGCGGCGAGACGGAGGCCCGCCGCGCGCCGGAGCTTGTCGGGAAGATTTTCCTCGCCGAGCGCCCGCACGAAAAGCCGCTCGGCTTCCCCCGGTCGCCCGCGCAGGCGCTCCGCCACGGCGCACAGGTAGGCGCCCTCGGCCGCGTAGGGGCTTTCGGGATGTTGCTCGAGAAGGAGCGACAAGCACTCCGCCGCATCGTCCGCCTCGCCGCGTGCGAGGAGGATGCGTCCCTCGTGAAAGCGCATCTCCGCCGCGGCGGGATTCGCCGGATGGTTTTCAAGAAACGAGCGGATTTGCCCTAGCGCCGCCTCCTCCAGGCCGTCGCGCAGAAGGCCGCGTATGAGCCGCAGCGCCTCCGGCGCCGCCGCCTCTTCTTCGTCCGCGGCGGCGGGGGGCGCAACGGGGGGTTCCTGCGCCCGCGAGGGAAGCGCCGGCGCGAGCAAGAGCGCGCATGCCACGGCGCTCCAACCGAGCGGCGCGCGGATCATTCGCATAACGGCAAGTAACGTATCACCAGCGAACCTCTAAAAACCGCGCCCCTTCCGCTTTCGCCGCTTTTTGAAGACGGCCGTGAATTCGGCTTTCATTTTGAATGCTCTTTCGGAAAAGTATGGAGCAATTCGTATTTCTGGTCAACCCGCGGCACGGCTTTCCCGAGGAAGTCAGGGAAAATCTGTGTTTCAAGGCGAAAAGAGGAGAAGGCGAGAGAACCCGACAAATTTCGTTCGGCGCTATGACCCTGCGCCGGCGATCTCCCGGCGCCGGTCCACAAGTATTTGGTCGCCCGGATTGTAGATAAATCCTTGCTCCAAAGTCTCCAGGGCCTCGTCGGTTTTTCCCATACGGTTAAGCAGGTGGGCCCGATAGGAAAACGCGTTCGGGAAATAGGGATTGCTCTCTTCGGCGAGCTCGGTGTAGTCAAGGGCTTCACCCAGCCGCTTCTGGCGCTCCATCACCCTGGCCAGTCCCATCACCGCATCGTAGTATGAGGGGCTCCAGGGTTGTTCGAGGGCGCGGCGAAAGAGTTCCTCCGCCTTGTCGGCGTCGTGATCCTGCATGGCAAACTTGCCCGCCATGACCATCACGAACGGCAGGTCCGGCGCCCGGGTTAGGGCTTCCTCTATGAACGCCTCGCGCAGCGAAGGCTGCTGCTGCACCTTGGGTTCCATCGCCCGAACAACGTGCCGCGTCGCAAGGACGCGGTCTTGCATATAGTCCTCGGACCCTTTCTTCCACTCGCGCACCTTTTCCACCATCTCCGTGTTGCCCTCCTCCTCGAAAACGTTGAGAAAACCTTCCACAATCGGCCCCCGCCACTTCTGCCATAAGTCTATAATTCGGCTGCCATGCATCAGCTTCGGCTCCTGGGAATGCACGTAGCGAATCATGGTGCGCACCGCCTCTTCCTCCGGCAGGCCCGGCACCGTCCTCCGAAGGCCCGCCAAACGCCCTTTCGCAAAATGCCGAATTAGCTCCGGCCCCAGGTCTCCCGCCCTCACGTTGAAGAAATCGTACGGCATCCGGTGCTCCAGCCACACGTTGTCGTCCGTGTTGATCGCCGGGACGATAAGGCACTCCCCGGGACGGTCGGAGGTGTAGGTCGAGTGCACCGGGCAGTGGTACAGAGGAGTTTCCCCTTCCCCCCGCTCCTCCTCTACCTCCACGACGTCCATGCCGCAGATAGCGATGTGTTTATCCACCTGTTCCGCCCCCGCGAAGAAGAAATGAAAGAGCTCCAGAGGGTTGCGGATCTTAAGCTCGTGAAACGCCTCGTACACGTCTTCCTCGTAAAAGCGCTCCTTCAGCGTCTCCCACGGAATCTCGATGGGAACGCCGGAGGCCAACACCACGGCGTCCGCCGACCTCGATAAAAAGATCGCGACGTACGGAAACGCTTCGTGCAGCGAGCGAATCATCGTCTTGAACGTCCCCGGCGAGAGCTCGTAAAGCTGTATCCATTGGCCGAAGATGCCGTCGGGCGCCAACCGGGCGCGCACCAGCTTGTAGAAATCGGCCGTGAAGAGATTCGACACCCCGGCAATCCAAGGGTTCGAAGGCTCGGAAGTAATCGCATCGTAGACCTTGTCGGTGTATGTCATATGGATGCGGCCGTCTTCCAGCACGAGGCGCGTCCGCGGGTCATCAAAGGGATTTTCGTTGAGGAGTTCAAAGTATTTGGAGCCCTCGATTACGCCCCGCTCGATCTCCAGAATGTCGAGCGACTCGACCGAAGGATGGCGGAGCATCGTGCCGGCGCTCATGCCGCTTCCAAAGCCGATGACGGCTACGTGCCGGGGGTTGCGGGCGAACATAACCGGAAGCTGTCCCACGAAAAGCTGGGTGTAGAGATCCACGGCGTACGTGCTGGCGTCGGCCTTCCCGGACACCCGCAGGCTGATATTCCCGGGAGACCTTAAAATCGCCACCGTCGTGTTGACGCCCTCGCGGTAAAAAAGCAAGTCTTGCCCCTCAAGCTTGCTCCTTTTGTCAAATCGTTTCACGTTGCGCATCTCGCGGTAGAGGCCCTGGTTAAGAAGAAGCGCGTTCCACTCGGGAAGCGCCCACATGCCTACCACCGCAACCACGGCCACCGTTGTAGCGAGCACTGTCTTCGGCCATAACGCCATCTCCCGCACCGCCATCCACACGAGAATCCCCAGCGCCACGCTCACCCCGCTCGCCAAAAGCACCGTCTTCCACATCCCCATCCCCGGCACCAGCCAGAACCCCGCCGCCAGGCTCCCCACTATACCCCCCACCGTGTTCAGCACGTACAGTCTCCCCACGTTCTTCTCCGGCAGCATTCCCTCTCTCGACGCCTCCCGGAACGCCCTCACCACCACCGGAAACAACGCCCCCATCCCAAGCGTCGGCACCAGCACCACCAGGGCTGCAATGACCGCCTGCGCTCCCACCCATCCG
>CP070701.1:1546845-1571493 GCA_020349885.1 Acidobacteriota bacterium | reverse complement strand
CGATGAACCTCATTGAGGAAATTCCATAAAAGGGCTATAATGTTGGAGGAAATGTCCGCCGACGAGAGTACGAAAGGAAAAAGAAAAGGAGAAGATACGGGGAGAACCCCGCTGGAGAAGGCCCTTGTGACCTATGAGTGTCCCCACCCTTCTCACGGCGGGAAATCCGTGCAGCTTTCCGGGGACACCCAGCGCCTTCGCTGGAGATGCGGCGAAAGACACCGCTACCGTTTGAAGAAGGGAGCCGAGAAATTCCTGTTGGAGGATTGCAAAACGGGCGAGCTTTTCAGGGCGGAGAAGTTCGAGCGCGCGAAGCTCCAGGACTACAAGGAGCAGGAATTCGACCCTTCGGACCTCGAGTAGCGCGGCGGGCTCAGGGGCCGGAGGCCGGCCATCAGGGATTAGGGGATAGGGTTTAAGGATTAGAAAAAATTCCTTCCGCTAACCCCTAACGACTAATCCCTAACCCCTTTCTAAAAAAGCGGCACATGCGGCAAAAGCGGCAAATCCGGCAAATTAGGCAAAAACGGCAACTCCGGCAAAATCGTTGACAAAACGCGGAAACGGACTACATGTGAAGAAGGAGTAAGGAGTATGGTCAGGAAGGACGTAGGACGATAGAACGTATGTCGTATAGCGTATGGAGTATAGAGTATGTCGTATGCAAGAATTTGGTCATTCGGTCATTTGGTCATATGGTCATAGAGGCCGTTATGGGAAAGAAGAACCTTTTAAAAAAGGGCGATTCTACGAAACGAAGCCGCTAGGTGGCGTCAACAAAGGGTTTTTAAATTGGCCATAGGAACAAACCCAGACGATAGTCTGGGCAAGGTTTACCCCGCCCAGGGAGCGGGGCCGCTAAGTCGCGTGGATAAAGGATTTTTTTGAGGCTCGAACAAAGCCGCTATGTGCCTATGAATAAAGGGTTTTTTGAAATGCCAGGAACGAAGCCACTAAGTCGCGTAAACAAAGGCTTTTTTAATTTTGCGCTAGGAACGAACCCAGACGATAGTCTGGGCAAGCTTTACCCCGCTCAGAGGGCGGGGCTGCCAATGTCGGGATAAATCGGCAGGCTTGCCAAGGCGAAGTTCGAAACGAATGTTCGCGTCATCGAATGGCCGCCCGGCTTCGCCCACGGGCTTCGCCGCGGCAGTCTTCGTTCTCACTTCGTTTCGAACGAAGACTGGCGGCCTATAGCAGCGCGGTCTTGGAAACCACGGGTGCGCGGCGGGGGCGGATCTGGAGCGCGGCGGCCGAGTCGCGCACCGCCCGCGCCACCGCTTCGGGCGCGAGGCCGGCGAGCCCGAGGGTCTCGTCGCGCGTGCCGTGCTCGATGAACCGGTCGGGCAGGCCGAAGGTCTCCACGTGCACCCCGTCCCGCCTGGGGTGGTCGTTGAGATGCTGAAGGACGGCCTCGCCGAAGCCGCCCTTTAGGGCGTTCTCCTCGAGGGTGACGACGAGGCGGCAGCGGTCGGCGGCGCGGTTGAGGAATTTCTCGTCGAGCGGCTTCACGAAGCGCGCGTTCGCGACCCCCGCGGAGAAGCCCTCCTCCGCCAGCTTCTCGCGCACCTTGAGCGCCGTCTCCACCATGGTGCCGACGGCGAGGAGCACGATGTCCTCGCCCTCGTGGAGCCCTTCCCACGAGCCGACGGGGATGCGCCGCCGCGGGCGCGCGTAGTCCGGGGCCCTCGTGGAGCCGCGCGGGAAGCGTAGCGCGAACGGCCCCTCCGTCCAGCGGACGGCGGTCTCCAGCAGGTCGTGAAGCTCGTCGCCGTCGCGGGGGACGGCGATCGTCATCCCCGGGACGAGCCGCAGGTAGGAGAGGTCCAGCGCGCCGTGGTGCGTGGGGCCGTCGGCCCCGACGAGGCCGGCGCGGTCGAGGCAGAAGACCACGGGAAGCTCCTGGAGGGCGATGTCGTGGATGACCTGGTCGTAGGCGCGCTGCAGGAACGTCGAGTAGATGGCCACCACGGGGCGCATGCCCTCGCGCGCAAGCCCTCCCGCGAAGGTCACGGCGTAGGCCTCGGCGATGCCCACGTCGAAAAATTTGTCGGGATGCTCGGCGTCGAAGAAATCGAGGCCCGTGCCCTCGCGCATGGCGGCCGTGACGGCGACGATGTCGGGGTGTTCCCTTGCGTACGCGGCGAGCGACCTTCCGAAGACCTCGCTCCACGACGCCTTCGCCGGGTCCTCGGGCTTCGCGGGAGCGTCCTTGGGCGGTATGGGGGAGATGCCGTGGAATTCGACCGGCTTCGCCTCGGCCTCCTTGTCGCCCTTGCCCTTGACCGTGAGCACGTGGAGCAGCACGGGGCCCTTCGCGTCCCTGATGTTCTGGAGCGTCCTGGCGAGAAGCGCCACGTCGTGGCCGTCGATCGGGCCGTAGTACTTGAACCCGAGCGCCTCGAAGAGGCCGCCCGGTACGATCAGGGTCTTGAAGTGCTCGTCGAGGCGGCGCGCGAGGTGCTCCACGCTTCCGCCCACGGCGGGAATCTTCTTGACGAGCGCGAGGATCTCCTCCTTGGTCTTCGTGTACGTCGGGCTCGTCGTAAGCAGCGTCAGGTAGCGGTTGATGGCGCCCACGTTGGGCGAGATGGACATCTTGTTGTCGTTGAGGACCACCGTGATGTTCCGGCCCGAGATGCCCGCGTTGTTGAGCCCCTCGTAGGCGAGGCCCCCCGTGAGCGCCCCGTCGCCCACCACGGCGATCACCCGGTAGCTTTCTCTCTGCAGGTCCCGCGCCGCCGCGATGCCCATCGCCGCGGCGATGGCCGTGCTCGCGTGGCCGGCGCCGAAGACGTCGTACTCGCTCTCCTTCGCACTGCAGAACCCCGAAAGCCCGCCGAGCCTGCGGATCGTGTGGAGGCGGTCGCGGCGGCCCGTGAGAATCTTGTGCGGATAGCTCTGGTGCCCCACGTCCCAGACGAGGCGGTCGCGGGGCGTGTTGTAGACGTAGTGGAGCGCCGTGGTGAGCTCCACGACGCCCAGGTTGGTGGCGAAGTGCCCGCCCACCGAGCGGATGGTCCGGATGAGATAATCCCGAATCTCGCCGCAAAGGAGCGGGAGCTCCTCGATGGAGAGTCCCTTCAGGTCCTCGGGGGAATCGATTCGGGCAAGGAGTTTGTATTCCATGGCTCCGCACCTAAATTTTTATGATAACAGACCCGGGGCGCCTCGCAAAACGCGGGGGGAGGGAGGCGGGAGCGGAGATTCCGGCCGGCGCCGGGGGGATTTCCGTGGACGTGGATGAAAGGCCGCCTCGAGGCACCGCACTAACGGCTCTTCTTGGGGCGTTTTTTCCAGTGCAGGAGAACGGGAAGGACGATGAAGAGCGAGGAGTAGGTGCCCACGACGACGCCCACGAGCAGGGTGGAGGAGAAGGCGTGGACGGCCTCTCCGGCGAAAAAGAACAGGCCGCCTACGACGATAATCGTGCTGAGCGACGTGAGGAAGGTGCGCACGAGCATCTGCGTGACGCTCCAATTGAGGAGGTCGTAGAAATTGTCCCGGCGGCGGAGGGCGATGTTCTCGCGCACGCGGTCGAGGATGATGATGGAGTCGTTCAGCGAGTAGCCGATGAGCGTGAGGACGGCCGCGACGACGGTCAGGTCGAAGGAGGTGCCCAGCAACGAGAGTACCCCGAGGACGACGACCGTGTCGTGGGCCGCGGCGAGGATGGCGGCGACGCCGAACCGCAACTCGAAGCGGAACCACATGTAGCAGAGAATGGCCGCAAGCGACCAGACGGCGGCCAAAATGGCTTTCCCCCGAAGGTCCTCGCCGACCTTCGCGCCCACGCGGTCCACGCGGCGGACGGTGAAGGGGCCGAGGAAGGTTTTTCCCTCGAGCACGGCGAACTCGTCGTCGTCCGCCGTCTCGCGCAGTTCCTCGTAGTCCTGGATGAGCCCGCCGTGCTGCTTGCGGTAGTGGACGATGCGGCGCCCCAGGCCCTCGTAGTATCCGCGTTTTTCATGCTCGGGGTCGCCTCCCGTCCAGAGCGCGGCGAGAGCCTGCCAGTTTGCGAGGTTGAGATCGAGCCTCCCCTCCGCGCGCTTCGCTCTCTCTTCCTCCGAGTGCAGCGCGTCGGTGATGAGCGAAACCACGTCCACGGTCCGCCGCGCGTCGCCCTCCGGCTCTTCCGTATCGCCCTCCGGACGGTCCTCGGCTCCGGGCCCGGTTCCCTGTTCCTGCTCCACCTCGATGAGCGGCGTGCGGATGAGGATCTCGTTCAGCGCGGGGTCGCCGTAACGCTGGATGGCGCTGTCGGCGAGCTCGACATCCTGCAGACGATCGCGCACTTCGGCCACGGAAGGTGCCGCGGCGAACTTGAGCTGCAGCTCGGTCCCCCCCGCAAAATCCACGCCGTAGTTCAGCCCCTTTCCCCAAAGCGAGTACACGGACAAAAGAATCAGGACAAGCGAGAGGCTCAGGGCCACCGCGCGGAATTTCAGGAAATCAATCGGCCGGGTGGGCGAAAAGATTTTCATCTAAATGCTCAGTGTCTCGACGCGCCGCGTGCGGGGGCCCATGCGCATCTCGAAGAGGGTGCGTGAGACGAAGATGGCCGTAAAGAGGTTCGCCGCGAGGCCGATAATCATGGTGACGGCGAAGCCCTTGATGGGGCCGGTGCCGAACTGAAAGAGGAAAAGGCACGCGAGGATGGTCGTGAGGTTGGAATCGAGGATGGCCGTAAACGCCCGCTCGAAGCCGGCCGAAACCGCGGCGCGCGGCGTCTTGCCGGTGCCGCGTTCCTCCTTGATGCGCTCGAAGATGATGATGTTGGCGTCCACGGCCATGCCGATCGTAAGCACGATTCCGGCCACGCCCGGAAGCGTAAGCGTCGCCCCGACGAGCGCGAGCGCCCCGAAGATGATAAGCAGGTTGAGCAGAAGGCAGATGGTCGCGTTCGCGCCCGCAAGGCGGTAATAGAAGATGAGGAGGACAAAGATGGCCAAGAGCGCCGCGCCGCCCGTGCGAACGCCGCGGCGGATGGAGTCGGCCCCCAAGGAAGGCCCCACGCTGCGCTCTTCGAGGTCCAAGAGCGTGGCGGGCAGGGCGCCCGCGCGAAGCTGAATGGCGAGGTCCTGCGCATCTTCCTGCGAAAAGTTCCCCTCGATGACGTTCGAACCACTCAGACGCTCGCGGATGACGGGCGCCGAGATAACCTTCCCGTCAAGGATGATGGCCAGGCGCTCACCGATGTTCGCCTGGCTGAAGGGGCGGATTCGGTCGGCCGCGTCGGGGTTGAGCGTGAAGCTCACGGAGGGAAGCCCCAGCTCGTCCCTCGCGGGGCGGGCGTTCATGAGGTCGCGTCCCGTGAGAATGGTCGAAACGTCCACGGGGAAGTAGCTGACGACGCCGTCTTTGGGGCTAGGCTGCTCCTCGAGAATCTCGATGCCCTCGGGCACGACGGCACCGTCCCACTGGCGCTGTACGGCGACGCGCGACTCGGCCTCCTCGCCCCGCATCAGCTTCCATTCAAGGTAGGCCGTGCGCTTCACAAGGGCCTTGGCGCGTTCCGGGTCATCCACGCCCGGAAGCTGCACGACGATGCGCCTGCCGCCCAGCCCCTCGCGCCGGATGGTCGGCTCGGTGACGCCGTATTCGTCCACGCGATTGCGAATCGTGATCAGGGCCTGCTCTACGGAAGAATTCTCGATGCCCACGCGCACGTCGGAATTGAGCTGGAAGCGGTAGCCCGTCTCCGTCGCCGTGCGCTGCCAGTCATTGCTGAACTGAGTTTTGCGAAGTTTCTTATCGATCTCCTCCAGTTCGTCCGGAGAGACGCCCTCGACCGTGAGCACGTCGATTTCGCCCTCGGGACGCTCAATGGTTTCGTACTCCCAGCGGTTGTCGCGGAAAAGGTCACGGAGTCGGACGAGGGACTGGTCGACCTCGGCGGTGACGGCGTCCTCCGCCCGCACCTCGAATCGCAGGTGCGTGCCGCCGCGCAGGTCGAGGCCCAGGCGGATGCTCTCGTCGGGAGGCGTCACGAAGACGGCCGCTACGACGATCACCAGCACGATGAGGACGACGCGCCAGCGAATCTCTCGATGAATCGTCATATGCGATGCTTCGACGGTTGGATGCGCTGCATCATGATGAAAGGGCGGGGCGAAGACTCATGTGGCCGAAGCGGTGCTATTGGCTTTCGTCGAGTCCAGTTACGGCGCTTTTGGCCACGTCAACCTTGACTTGGTCGGCGATGCGAAGCTGCACGCGGTTCTCGGTCACGGCGACCACGGTGCCGTAGATGCCGCCCGAGGTGGCGACGCGGTCGCCGGGCTTGAGGTTCTTGACGAGCTCGTCGAGCGCCTTCTGCCGCTTGCGCGCCGGGCGGATGAGAAGGAAGTAAAAGATGACGAAAATGAACACAAAAGGCACGAGCATGGACAGGGGGCTGCCCTGAGAGGGCGCCGCTTGCGCAAAAAGCAGGGACGTGAAAGCGCTTTCCATAGAAGCGATAGGGTGCCCGATTTTCGCCATGATGTCAAGCGCGGCTCCTATTCGCATCCCAACATAGAAACAGGTATTAATCCGCCTGCCCTACGGCCCCGGAAGGAGGCGGGCAAAACGTAAGGCCTCATGAAACAAAGATTTTTCGACAACCCGAGAACCCAAGGGCTCTGGCAAACTCTACTCGCTTAAGGCGAGCCTCGACGTGTCGGTGCAAGCCCCGACACTTGGGCGTCGCGGGCGGGCTTTCGTCCTATGTCTTTTCAACTTGCTTTTTTGGCCAAATGATGTATTATTAAATAGGAGAAACGTGCGATGAAGCGCTGGATGAAATGGTGCGGCATTCTGGGGATTGCGGCGGTTGCCATGGGCGTCGCCGCCCACGCGGGCAGCGCCGAGCTCTACGTTTATTTCCAAAACGGCCGGATCCTTCGCGTTACCAATACGTACACCGATGGGCCGTGGATATTTTTGGTCCTCGATGCCCAGAATCAATTCGCGGTGCCCGAGGAGTCGGTGAAGCGCATCGAGCGCGTGCCTATGATCGAGGGCGAGCCGGTGGCGGCGACGGGAGCCAACGTGGGGGTGCAGGCGGCGCCAAGCGTGGGGGGGAAGTCGCCGCATTCGCCTCCCGCGAGGGATGCTTACCGCGCTTCGCCGGGTGCTCCCGGAAGCGCCGCCCAGTCCGCAGCTACGACCCGCCAACAAAACAACAGCCAGATAGACCCCGAACGCCAAAAGAAGCTTGAGCGCCTGCGTGAGGAAAGGCGCAAAAACGCTCCCAACCAAGGACGGCGACGCGGACAACGCGGCGGCAGCCGCGCCGGAAGCAGGCCTAATCCCAACATGGAACCTTCCTCCAAGACCCTCCCCTAATATCAGTTCCCCAACCAACCGCTGAAGCTCGTCCATAATCCCGACATAGAAACGTGAAGGAGCAGTTTTTTATCTTTGGAGCTTGGTTTTCCTTTTCGGCGGAGGGCTTTTCCCCACCAGAATCGCGACCTCGCACCTTATCAAGGTTTTTTCGCTCTTCGTGCCGACCCCTAGGCCAGGCCCTTTGACTTTCGCGCAGTGATTCGGATACACTAGAGCGTGCCTTACGGGTAAGTGGGCGAAGCCCACTTTTTTATTGGTGTTTTCATGGACGAACAAGCTAGGGCGATGACGGAAGAACTCGCGCGCCGGGCCTGCACGCTGAACGGCGTCGAGTTTTACCACATTGAGTGTCCCGATTCAAGATCGAGACGTGGCGGAGTCCTGCGCGTCTTCATCGACCGCCCCGAGGGAGGTGTCACCCATGAAGACTGCATTCGCGTGAGTCGCCAGTTGAGCGCGCTCCTGGACGTGGAAGACCCTTTTGCAGGCTCCTACACGCTCGAGGTGTCCTCGCCCGGCATGGAGCGCGGCCTCTACACGCCGAAGCACTTCGAGGCGAACGCCGGAAACCCCGTGCGCCTTCGCACCTATGCCCCCGTCGAGGGACGGCGCCGCTTCGACGCCCGCCTCCTTCGCACGGAGAACGGGCACGTGGTCTTGGACGTCGAAGGGTGCGAAGTCGCCATCTCTCTCTCAAACATCGCCAAGGCGCATCTCCGGGCGGCCCCCTTCCCTCCGCCCCTCGGACGGGCCGGCCGGAAGGCCCGGTCGGGGAACCAGCGAGCCCGCCGATCGAAATCCTCACGGAGGAAAAAACGATGAACGTTTTGGACGCCATCCAGGAAATCGGCCGCGCGAAGGAAATTGATCCCGAGAGCGTCATCCAGGCGACGGAAGAGGCCTTCGTGGCCGCCGCTCGCAAGTTCTACCGAAGCACCGAATCGTTCATAGCCCGTGTGAACCGAGAGAACAACACCATTGAGGTGTTCCTACAAAAAACGGCCGTGGAAGAGGTGCAAGACCCCGACTTGGAAATCTCGGTCGAGGAGGCGCGCCGAACGAAGCCCGACGCCCAGCCTGGGGAAACCATCCTTATCCCCCGCTCGACCAGGGAGTTCGGCCGCATCGCGGTCCAGACGGCCAAGCAGGTCATCTACCAGCGCGTGCGCGAGGCCGAGCGCACGAGTGTCTACGAGCGCTACGCGGGCAAAATCGGGGACCTTCTGAGCGGCGTCGCCCGGCGCCTCGACCGCGGCAACGCCATCGTGACGGTGGGCCGGACCGAGGCCATCCTTCCGCGGCGTTTTCAGGTGCGCGGCAAGACCTACGCTCCCGGCGACCGAGTCCGCGCCGTCATCGTCGAGGTCGAAACCCAGGCCCGGGGGCCGCAGATTGTCCTCTCGCGCATCGACCCGCGCCTAGTGCAGCGGCTTTTGGAGATCGAGGTGCCAGAGATTCAGGAAGGCATCGTGCGCATCCGCGGTCTCGCGCGGGACCCGGGCGACCGCACCAAGGTTGCCGTCGAGTCGACCGTCCCGAAAGTGGACCCAGTCGGCGCATGCGTCGGCATGAAGGGCTACCGCGTGCAGAACATCATCCACGAGCTCGGTGGCGAGAAGGTGGACGTCATCCTCTATTCGAGCGACCTCGCTACCTACGTCCGCAACGCCCTCGCGCCGGCAAAGATCAGCAAGATGTCGCTTCTCAGCCGCACCGAAAAGCGCGTCGAAGTCGTGGTCGCAGACGACCAGCTCTCGCTCGCCATCGGGCGGGGCGGCCAGAACGTGCGCCTCGCGGCCCAGCTCATCGGCTGGCACATCGAAATTAAGAGTGCCGAAACGAAGCGCAAAGAAGTGTCCGAGCAGATGACAACCGCAACGGAAGTGCAGGAGGACAATCTCAGGGAATTGGACGGCGTCGGCAAAACGCTCGAGAAGGAGCTCAAAAAAGCGGGCTTTGAAACCATCGCCTCCATCGCCGCCGCCTCGCCCGAGCAGCTTACCGCGGTACCGGGTGTTGGAAAGAAAACGGCCGAGCGTCTTCGGCAGAGCGTTTCGGAAAAGCTCGCCGCTTTAGCCACGCCCGACTCTCCGGAGGCGGAGCAAACCGAGAGCGCTCCGCAGCCCGAAGCGCCGAAGGAAGAGGCCCCTCAAAAAGCAGCAGCCAGCGACACGCCGGCTGAGAATTGATGCTTGGCAAAATACGCATTTACGACCTAGCACGCGAACTCGGGCTGCCCGCGAAAGCGGCCCTTGAAGAACTGCGCGCCCTGGGCGTTCAGGCCAAGTCCCACTCCAACACGATTGACCAGACGGACGCCGATCTGCTTCGCCGAAAAGTTGCCTCCGCCGCCCCTGCGAAACCGAAAAAAGGGAAACCCAAGACTCAAAAAGCCAAGCCCTCGCCGGTCAAGCCCGCCAAGGTCGTCAGGGCGGCCAAGCCGAAAACGCCCCCCGCAAAGCCTCGGGCAAAACCAAAAAAAGTTTCCGCGGCAAAACCGCCGGAGCTACTGCCGGAGCCGGCGCCCGCCGAATCTCCGAAGCCCCGCGAAGTCCCGGAGGCCGCAGAGGCGGAAAAGCCCAAGGGCGTCGTGATTCCCATGCCGAAGCCAAAAGCCAAGGCTCCCCGGAAGAAAACCGAAGAAACCGAGGAAGCCGTTCAAGAGGAAGTTGTTCAAGAGGAAGCCGTTCAAGAAAAAGAGCCGGCCGCGGAGCTAAAGCCCGTTTACTTATCCGAGGGGGCCACGGTGAAAGAGATCGCCGAGCGCATGGAGGTCAAGACCAAGGACGTGCTCGCGTCGCTGATGCGGCGCGGCGTGCTCGCCCACATTAACCGGACCCTCGACACCAAGACCGCCGCGGCCGTCGCTAAAGAATTCGGTTTCCTCGCGCAGACGCTTTCCTACGAAGAAATGACGGCACGTGCGCACACCGAGGCCGCGGAAAGCGCTCCGTCCGAACCGCTTCCCTTGCGCGCGCCCATCGTCACGGTGATGGGGCACGTGGACCACGGAAAAACAAAGCTCCTCGACGCCATCCGGCAGACGAACGTCGTCTCGGAAGAAGCAGGCGGCATCACCCAGCACATCGGTGCCTACCGGGTGACGACGCGCAACCGCAAAGACGGGAGCGAGCGCACCGTCGTCTTTCTCGACACGCCGGGCCACGAGGCGTTCACACGGATGCGGGCCCGCGGTGCGTCCGTGACGGACGTCGTGGTGCTGGTCGTTGCGGCCGACGACGGCGTCAAGCCCCAAACCCTCGAGGCCTTAAGCCATGCCCGCTCCGCGAACGTCCCCATCGTCGTCGCCGTCAACAAAATTGACAAGGCCAACGCCGACCCGCAGCGCGTGCGCTCCCAGCTTGCCGAGCACGGTCTTTCGCCCGAGGAGTGGGGCGGCGATACCGTGATGGTCAACGTGTCCGCGCTCAAAAAAGAGGGCATCGACGAGCTCTTGGAAATGCTTGTGCTCGTGGCCGACCTGAAAGAGCTCCGCGCCAATTCCGAGTTAGCCGCAAGCGGGACGGTGCTTGAAGCCCACGTCGAGCGCGGGCATGGACAGGTGGCGAATATCCTCGTTCAACAGGGAACGCTGCACAAGGGGGACGCCTTCATCGCGGGTACCGCCCACGGTCGCGTGCGTGCGCTTCTGGATGACCGGGGCGGCTTCATCAAGGAGGCCGGCCCCTCGACACCCGTGGAAGTCCTCGGCCTGAACGGCCTGCCCGAAGCGGGCGACCGCTTCCAGGTCGTCGAGGACGAGAAGGAGGCGCGCCGCGTGGCGACGCTTCGTGTCGAGCGCGCACGGGCCGAAAAACTGGGCACGATGGAGCGCCTTACGCTCGATTCGCTTTCCCGGCAGATCGAGAAAGGTGAAATTCAAGAACTGCCGCTCGTCCTCAAGTGCGACGTGAAGGGTTCTTTCGAAGTCCTTTCCGACCGCCTGCAGAAACTGAGCACCGAGAAAGTCAGAGTCAACATCGTGCATGGGGGGCTGGGCGCCATCACGGAAGGGGATATTCTCCTTGCCGAGGCGACGAACGCCGTCGTGCTTGGATTCCATGTCCGCCCCGAGTCCAAGGCTTCGGACACGGCGCAGCGCCAAAGCGTCGAGGTGCGCACCTTCGACGTCATCTACGAGCTCACGGAGGCCGTCGAGGACGCCATGCTGGGTCTCCTCAAGCCCACGCGGCGTGAAGTGGCTTTGGGACACGCCGAGGTTCGCCAAACCTTCAAAATTTCCAAGGCGGGCACCATTGCGGGCTGCTTCGTGGCGTCGGGAATCATTCCCCGCAGCGCCGACGTAAAGCTCTTCCGCCAGAACGTCCTCATCTACGAGGGACAGATTTCCTCCTTGAAGCGCTTCAAGGACGACGCCAAGGAGGTCAAGGCGGGCCTGGAGTGCGGAATCGGAGTCGCCAACTTCAACGACATCAAGGTGGGCGACATCATCGAGGCTTTCCGCGAGGAAATCGTTCAGCCCACGAAGCTGAGCTGAAATTTTCTCGCTTTATCCATTCCGCAGCTGAGTGATGCAGGGACGATTAAGGGGGCCGGGAGTCAGCAAAAGGAAAAGGCCGTCTACGAGTGTCTTATCCTCGATCCCTGACGACTCGCGGATGGCCTGCCTCTACGAAACCAAGACGATGCCGCCCGTCCAGGTCCCGGAGAGGTCAACGCAATCTGGTAGAGCTGGATCGCACACCTTAGCTGTCCCCGGAACAAAGGAGAGGCCCGAAGAGCCCGCCGCCACGGGGGTGAATTGAAGCGTCATAAACACGTTCGGCTGGTCTGGAAGGGCGACGCCTCCCACATTCCCGGTTCGGCTCATGCTTACGATGAGCAAATCGGGATTGGTTTCGTCCGGGGTCGGAAACTGAATGCAGGCGCCGCTGCAACTCACGTCGTCAAGAATCGTTGTCTTTGAAGCGCCTGCAAATACAAAAACCGATTCGTCGTAACTTAGATGAAAGGCAATACCGTAGACATCGGACAGCGGCCCATAGACGACCACGTCCAGTACAAGAAGACTCGGCGTCGAGGCGGCGTCTCTTACCAACTCAACGTTTCCCGCCGCCGGAAGACCGCTTCCGGGACTCCAGGAAATTACAAGGCCTCCCCCCGTGCCTCCGCTGCCTCCCCCTCCACCGCAGGAAAGCGCGAGCACGGCGCAGAATGCAAGAGCCGCAATCCATAGAAACCGCTTCTTTCCGCTCATGACTTGCCGCCGCCTCCCTTATAGCACAAACCCGCCGTCGTAGTAAAGATGCGATTTAAATCGGGTAGACTCGTCACCATGGGATTTTGCATTTTCCCGCGCATTAGGCTATAACGTCGGGCAGATGAGTCTCGTTTCCAAGCTCATCAAGGAATACCTCAAGGAAGCTCGCGCATCGTCGCCGGAGGCAGTGGCGGACAAGATGGGCCTTACGGAGCGCGAGAGACGCCAGTTCCTTCGGGCCTGCGCGAAGGTGCAGAAACAAAAAAAGGCGCCCGAGCGGGGACGCGCGCCCCGCAAGGTCGCGGGCAAGCGAAATACGCTCGAAGGGCGGATGGACATCAACCGCCGGGGCTTCGGGTTCATGATTCCGGCCGACTCGTCCGACTCGCTTGCACGAGCAAGTTCGGCCGAGGACGTCTTCATCCCGCCGCGCCGCCTGCGGGGCGCCATGCACGGCGACCGCGTGCGCATCGCCGTCTACCGCCGCAAGAGCACGGGCAAGCGCTGGGGCGAGGTCCTCGAAATCCTCGAGCGTGCGGTGGAGCGGGTGGTGGGAAGAATTCGCCGCACCCCCGCCTCCTCCGGTCGAACGACCGGCCTGCACCTAGTTGCCTACGACGCCAAGATTCCCCCGCTGCGCGTCGAAGGCACGCCAAAGGGCGCGAAGCCTGGGAGCGTCGCCGTCGGGCGCATCGTGCGCTACCCCGACCTCGACCGTCCGGAGGGGCGCGACATGACATGCCGCATCGAGGAGATTCTTGGCCAGGAGGACGCGGCGGGAATGGACTTGAAGGTCACCATCCGCAAGTACAATCTGCCCGACGAATTCCCCGAGGATGTTCAAGCCGAGATTAAGAAAATCCCGCGCAATCCCCGCAAGAAGGACCTCGAAGGGCGCGAGGACTTTCGCCCCCTGCGCATCGTCACCATCGACGGCCCCGACGCGCGCGATTTCGACGACGCCGTCTCAATCGGGCGCACGAAGAAGGGAAACTTCCTCCTGGGCGTCCACATTGCCGACGTCGCGCACTACGTGGCCGAAGGCTCCGCCCCGGACCGCGAGGCGCGCCGCCGAGGAACGAGCGTCTACTTCCCGGAGGCCGTCCTGCCGATGTTTCCGGAAAAAATTTCAAACGACGTGTGCAGCCTGCGGCCCGGAGTGCCGCGCCTGACGCAGTCGCTCCTTATGGAGATTACGAAGAAGGGCGAGCTCGTCTCGTGCCGCTTCGCGGACGGCGTCATCGAAAGCCGCGCGCGCATGGTTTACGAGGACGTGGCCGGAATTCTCTCGGGCGACAGGCGCCTGCGAGCACGGTACCGGGAGCACGCCGCGGACTTCGAACAAATGCAGGAACTTCAGCAAATCCTCTACGAGCGCCGCCGCGCGCGCGGGAGCCTGGATTTCGACCTTCCCGAAGCGCGCGTTTCCCTCACCGCGGAGGGCGAAATCGCGGGCATCTTCCCGCAGGAGCGCACCGTGGCGCACCGCATCATCGAGGAATTCATGCTCGCCGCCAACGAAGCCGTGGCCGAGCACCTTCTGCAGCGGCGCGCGCCTTCTCTTTACCGCGTCCACGAGGAGCCCGAACCCAAGAAGATGGACAATCTGCGGGAATTCCTGCGCGCCATGGGCGTGGCGCTTCCAACGCGCGCGGACGGTGTTCGGCCGGGCGATTTGCAGAAAATCCTGGCGCGCTTTGAAGGCAAGCCGGAGGAGCGCGTGGTGCACCATGTGATCCTGCGCTCCATGATGCTCGCGCGCTACAGCGAGAAAAACCTGGGCCACTTCGGCCTCGCGGCTCCGCGCTACACGCACTTCACCTCGCCCATCCGCCGCTATCCCGATTTGGTTGTGCACCGGGCGCTTCGGCTTGCCCGCCGCAGCAGGCTTGCCAGCGACACGTCGGACAGGTCGGGACCTGCGCGGCGGCGCAAGAAGGCGCTCCTCGCCCCGGAGCTCGCGGCCATCGCCGAGTCGTCCTCGCTCGCGGAGCGCCGCGCCGAGAACGCCGAGCGGGAACTCATCGAATGGAAAAAAGTGCGCTTCATGCACGACAAAATCGGCAAAAAATTTCTGGCGCTCGTAAGCGGAGTAACGAGGCACGGTCTCTACGTTGAACTCAAGGACTACCTGATCGAAGGGCTTGTGCCGAAGGAAGTGCTTCCGCACGACCTCTACACGCTCGACGAGGTTCGCCGCACCCTCCGGGGCCGCCGGACGGGCCGCGCATGGCGGCTCTGCGACGCCGTCGAGGTCATGGCGACGTCGGTGGACGAAGAACATCGTGAAATCCACTTTCGGCTGGCTTAAAACGGATACGGCGTCGGCGGCTGCCGTCTTTGCCCTTCTCCTGGGGCTCTACACGGTGACGCTCGCCCCCTCGGTCGAGGTCCGCGACGCGGCGGAGCTTGCGACTGCGTCCTACACGCTGGGCGTCGCGCACCCACCGGGTAGCCCGCTCTACTGCCTCGTGGGCAAAGTTTTTTCCGTGCTTCTTCCCATTGGAAGTGCTGCCTTCCGTTACAACCTCTTCTCCGCGCTCTGCGGAGCGCTCGCGGCGGTGGGCCTGTTCCTGCTGGCCTGGCGCCTGGGCGCATCGGCGCTCGCCGCTTCCATGGGGGCGCTTCTTCTTGGCGTCAGCCTGGCCTTCTGGTCCTCGTCGGCGGGAGCCGGAGTCCATACGCTGAACACGCTGCTGCTTCTTGCGGCGCTTTGGGCTTTCTGGCGCTTGGAGCACGAGCCGACCCCAAAGCGCTTCGCTTGTTTCGGCCTTGCGTGGGGGCTGCTTCTTTCGAACCATATCGGGTTCTCGCTCCTCGTGCCGCTTCTGTGGCTGCCCGTCGGGTGGAGGCTATGGAAGAACGACTCACCCAGCCGCGGCTGGCAAGGATGGAAAGAAGTGCTGCGGGCGCTCGGCGTAACAGCCGCCTTCCTCGCACTGGGACTGAGCCTCTATGCTTACCTGCCCTTGCGGTCGGCCGCAGACCCCGGGCTCGACTGGGGCAATCCCGAAACTCTAAGGAATTGGTTTGAGCACGTGACGACGAAGCAATCCCGTGAAAGGTGGTTCGCGCTCGCGGCGGGCGAGTACGCCGACCGGGGCTGGGAATACCTGCGCCTTCTGCGGCGTCAGGTGACGGAGGCGGGACTCGCGCTTGCGGTGCTCGGAATCGTCGGCCTTCGGACGGCGGCGCCGCTCTTAACTTCCGCGCTCGGACTGGTGTTTCTCTGGGACGGCTTCTCCGCGACGTTTCTCGACACCGCACCGCTCGCCTCCGAGCCCTGCGGCATTCCTTCCACGTTGGTCCTAGCGATCGGGGCGGCATGCTTTCCGCTTGGACTTCGCCGCCTCGCCCCACGCCTCGCGCCCTACCTCGGGCCCTGGCAGGCGCTCACGCTGGCCCTTCCTCTGGCGCTTGCGGTCTGGAATCTTCCGCACGCGGACCGATCCGAAAATTTCGTCGTCTACGACAACGCTTACGAAATGCTCCACGCCGTCGAGCCCGAAGGCGTGCTCCTTGCCTGGAACGATAACCACGTCTTCCCACTTGCTTACATGAAACTCGTCGAGCAGCGCCGCCCCGACGTTCAAGTCGTGGATCGAAACGGCCATGTGTTCGAGCCGCTGTACGAGGCGCCGCTTCACCGGACGCCTTCGGCCAAACGGCCGGCGCGCATCAAGCGCGCCGAGGAAGCGCTCTTTAACCGTGTGCTGGTCGAGGGCCGCCCCCTCTACGCCACGGCGCAGCAGAGCGAATACGACCTTGACGCGCGGTTTCAGCTCACACCCCAGGGTCCGCTGGCGCGCATCGCGCGCCAAGACGAGCCCCTTCCCGGCGGAACGTTCTTCCGCATGGTGCTTCGGGGCAAAGAAAGCGTTCGCTCGGACTGGACGCTGGGGACCGTTCTCTCCCTGCGCGCCCTCAACTGGGGTGAGCACCTGTGGGCGATCGGGCGCACAAAAGAAGCCGAGGAGCAATTCGAGCGCGCCGGGCGGACGAAATCGGCCTACCCCGGGCTCCATTTCATCCTGGGACAAAGCTACCTGAAAAAGGGTCGCCTCGAGGAAGCCGAGCGGGCCTTTGAGACGGCAGCCGAGCTGAAGCCGCGCATGGGGATGGCATGGGCGCAGCTTGGAGCCGTCCGGACGCAGCGTCAGAAATTCGAAGCGGCCCTCGAGGCCCTCGACCAGGCGAAGCTCCACGCTCCCGAGGCAAGCGTGGTCTACGAATACGAGGGCAATCTCTACCGCGATATGAAGTTTATTCCGGAAGCCCTGGAGGCCTACCGCGAGGCCCTGGCGCTCGCCCCGGGCGATTTCCGCCTGCGGTTTCTTTACGCAGACATGCTCGCGCAGGTCGGCGCCCCGCGGGAAGCAATCCAAACCCTGGAGCAGGCGCGCGGCTTCCCTGCAGCCCCCACCGAAACGATGGTGCGGCTGGCGCAGCTTTACGAAGCCGTCGGCAGCCCTCACGATGCCATCGCCATGTGGCAACGCGTCGAGGAACGCCAGGAAATGGCGACCATGGAGCGCGCCCGCTTCGAGCAGGAGCGTTTGCGAGCGCTTCTTCCGCCATGAGAAAAAAGCGTTCTTCCAAGCCACCCGAGGCGCGCCTTTCGCGCACTACGCTTCGGCGTCTGGAGCAGCGCCTGCGTCACCGATTCCACCGCCCGCAGCTTGCCCACGAGGCGCTCTGCCACTCCTCCTACGTGAATGAGCATCCCGAAATGAAGCTCTCGTCCTACGAGCGCCTCGAGCTCCTGGGCGACGCCGTGCTCGATTTCCTCATCACGGAGGCCGCGTTCCGGGAGCATCCGGACTGGCACGAGGGAGAGCTTTCCAAGCTCAGGAGCACGCTTGCGGGAGAAGCAAGCCTCGCCGAGGCGGCCGCGCAGCTTCGCCTTGGCGAGTTCATCCGCGTGGGCGGCTCCGAGTCTCGAGGCCTGCAGGCCTCGATTCTCGCGGACGTGTTCGAAGCGCTCGTCGCCGCGCTCTATCTTGACTCGGGGCTGCGCGTGGCACGGGCACTCGTGCTTCGATGCTTCCAAAAGGCGATCCGCAAAGCCACGCGCAAGCACCTGGATCGCTCCAACTTCAAATCGCGCCTTCAGGAGGTGCTTCAAAGCGCGGGCTACAGCCACCCCGCCTACCGTCTGGAGCGCCAGAAGGGCCCGGCGCACAGCCGGCGATTCTTCGTTTCCGTGACGCTAGGCGGCAAGCGTTACGAGGGCGAAGGGAACTCGAAGCAGTCCGCCGAGCAGGCCGCGGCGTGCTCCGCGCTTCGCCACTTACGGCAATGGATTCACCGCTTGCACGCCTAGCGATTATCGTCGGCGCCATGGTGCTTCTCGTGGGAGGCGCCTGGCTTTACTTCGAGACGCGGGAGCCCGTGCCGTGCCCCGTCGTGGAAGAGGCCTACGTGGTTTCGAGCACGATGTTTTCCGAGACCGCAAGCGACACATGGAAAAACATCCCGTACGGCGAAAACGCCGTGCTCGCGGCCGTCGTGCGCCTCCGCGACCCCCGCACCGGCGAAGCGTTCTACGTCTCGCCCGTCGAGCGTGTGACGCTCCAAGGCGAGCGCATCTCCCGCGAAAAAATGCGCCGCTGGCCCCGGGGCTGCGGCCGCCTGGTTTTTCTGTGGTTCACGGTGGAGCCTCAACGCCCAGGGCGGCCCGGCCCCGACGCCGGCACCGAGGCGGCGAGTCCGTACAAGAACCGGCTCTGCGGCAGCTGGGGCTTTCGCCCGACGCACTACGCCGACGTGCGCCCGCGCGCGCTCCTGCGCCAAGACCCCGACCGCCCCAACGTGGGCGCCATGTTCTACCGCGTGCGCGCCGAGGTGCGCAACCCGAAAACGCACCGCCTCCTCCAGTCCGCGGCAAGCCCGGGCGCCGAGTACCTCAACGCGGGCGGCGACCCTTCCCGCGTGCACCGCGTCGCCATCGGCGAAGAATAGGGGTCAGCCGCCAGAAGCCAGCCCGCCTGGTTCCCGGCTACTCGAAACCGGCCCCTAATCACTGTCCCCTGATTCCTGATCTTCGGCATCTGCTTCCTGGTCCCTGACGACTGCTTCTTTCCACGCGGCGAAATTCTTCCGCTCGATGGCCTCGCGCGAGGCGCGCATCAGGTCGGCGTAGAACGCAAGGTTGTGGATCGTGTTGAGGCGCATCGAGGAAATTTCCTTCTGTTTCCACAGGGTGCGCAGGTAGGCCAGCGAGAAATTGCGGCACGTAAAGCACGCGCATTCCGCGTCGGGCGGATCGTCGCGCGCGGCCAACTCGCGGCGCTTGAGCGAGATTTTTCCCCGCCGCGTATAGAGGGTTCCGTTCCGGGCGTTGCGCGTCGGGATGACGCAGTCGAAAAGGTCCACGCCGCGGGCCACGCACTCCACGATGTCCCGGGGCGTCCCCACGCCCATGAGGTAGCGCGGCTTCTCCTCGGGAAGGGCGGCGCATGCAAGCGAGGTCGTCTCCAGCATCCGCTCCTTGCTCTCGCCCACGCTGAGCCCTCCGAGGGCGTAGCCCGAGAAATCAAGCGCCGCAAGGGCGCGGGCGTTCGCCTCGCGCAGTTCGGCCAGGGTGCCTCCCTGGACGACGCCGAAGAGCACGCCCTTGGGCTCGGGAAGCGCCTCGTAGGCCGCACGCGAGCGCTCGGCCCAGCGGAGCGTCCGCCGCGCGGCCTCTTCCACCAGGCGCCGGTCTTCGCTGTGCGGCGGGCAGTGGTCGAGGCACATCCACACGTCCGAGCCGAGCGCATGCTGGATGGACAAAACGCCCTCGGGCGTGAGGCGCTTCCTCGCGCCGTCGATATGGGACGCGAACGTGACGCCGTCGTCGTCCACGGCGACGCGCCCGGCTTGCCCCGACGCCGGGGCGTCGCGGGCGAGGCTCAGCACCTGGAAGCCGCCGCTGTCCGTCAGAATCGGGCGCTTCCAGCGGAAGAACCGGCGCAGCCCTCCGCGCGCGCGGATGCAGTCCTCGCCCGGCCGCACGTGAAGGTGGTAGGTGTTCATGAGAACCATCTCGTAGCCGAGCGCCTCGACGTCGTGCGGCGCAAGGGCCATCACCGTCCCGTGGGTGGCGACGGGCATGAAGGCCGGCGTCTCCACCGTCAAGCCGTCGGGAAAGGCAAGTCGCCCCCGCCGGGCCGCGTCCTCAGTGGCCGAAACGGCGAACCGCATAGCGAAAGGATAGCACACGCAGACGGTGCGGGATGTTCAGAAAGTGCAGAAACTTGTCCCGTCGCCTGCCCTGGCGAGCAGGCCAGGGGTGCGGCCCGCACTTCCCGCGCCTGCCGCGCATTAACGCTCTGCACGGATTAAAGCGGAAGCCCCCGAAACCGGGGGCCTCCGCGATATTTTCGTCGTCTACTCGTTCGGTTAGCGAGACCTGCGTCCGCTACTCTTGGTCACCTGCACGCTCGTCGTCTTTATGACGTTCGTGGTCCCGTCAGCGTTCACCTCCTCGAGCGAGTAGTCCGCGTCAATTGGTCTCCCTCGAGCAAGCCTCCCTAACTTGCTCAGGTCGGGCTCGTCGGTAAGCGAGTACTCAGCCGGCCCACCTGCGGCGCCAACGAAGCCCACCAAGACCTTATCTCCGACCGGCCGGCCGCTCAGGCTCAGCTGGCGCCAGACGTTGTATCCGCTGAGGTCCTGCTCAGCGGCGGATTTCCAGTTGAGCGTCACCTTGCCGGTGCGCGGGTCAAAGTCGGCGTCGAAGGAGACTACCGTCGCCGGTATCGGAAGACCGAACGCGTCGCCCGGCTGGCCCGTGGGGCCCCAGGAGCCCTCGAAAAACAGCGAAACGCCGAACGGGTTGGCCAGGTCGCTAACGAGCATCGGCACAGCGATGTAGTTCAGAGGTGCATCCGCGTTTTGGGTGATGTCGTTGAAGTAGAACTCCCCGCCGACGACGCCCATCTTGTCGCCGTCCATCCCCGTGCCGTCCCAGCGCACCGTGGGGCCGCTTCCGCTCAAGTTGCCGAGGTCCGCGAGCGCGAAGTCCGGGGGTACGCATGAGGCAAAGGCGGTGGTGGAGCGGTAGAGCTGCACGCCGATCACGGGGTTGCCGGTGACCGGTCCGGGCACCAACACGTTGGGGGTCGGGAAGAAACCACCTCCGGGAGTCGGGCCCGGCAAGATGCCGCTCGGGATCACCACGTGCGGGTAGTAAGCCCCTCCTCCAAGTGGAGCTTTCCCCGAGTTCGGTCCAACCGGCTGGCCCACGGGAACTATGGTAGCAGGGTTAAACCCTCCACCGAGATCCGCCGTCGCGGCAGCCGCATCCGTCGTCTGGAAGCTGTTGTAGACGATGTTCAGGAACTGTTGGACACAAGGGGTCCCGTTCACAGCAGCGTGGGGGTAGCAGGCCCCCGGGGCCCATGCACCCGGCGCGTTCGTGAGGTACGTAGACGCAATAACGTACTCCGTGCCCGCACCCGCGGGGTCGGGATTAATGGGAGAGTCGACCAGGTTTCCCGAAGTAGTTCCTAGGAGGAAAACTCCCGGAGCGCGGCAGCCAAGGCCTCCATCGGCTAATCCACCTGCAACCGGATATGGCGTTCCGGTAAAGCAGCTCTCAAGGGCGCCACCGGTAACCGGGGCGCCAGGGTAGTACATGATGTCCGTATGGTTGCCACCGTGGTCGGTAGCGTTCTGGCCCGTAACGGGGTCATAGACGCCGAACTGCAAGACAGCGGCCTCCGCCTGCGGCGCAAGCACGGCCGCAACCGCTATGACGGCCAGGGTTGTGAAAAGCAATTTTCGCATGTTGTTTTTTACCTCCGTGTCCTATAGGACTGTTTTAGTAGTAAGGTGACTGCGGGCGGCTAACGTCCGCCACGATTTCGAGCCAGTACCCTTCACCCGGCGTGAGGGCGTACGGGCTTCCCGAAAAGGTGTAGAACGGCGGAAAGGGGATCGAAGCGATGCACCGAAAGGTGTCCCCCGGCACCGCGTTATCGTACTTCGTGATGCACAGCTGGTTCGTGCTGTCCCACCAGTCGATAAGCAGCTCGTCGGAGGGGTCACCTTCAGGGTCGGTACCCAGATTGCCGTACTTCGAGTTCGGCGTCACGGAAATCATGAAGGCGTTCTTGGCAGCGGGGTTCGCGCTGACCGTGTACGCCTGGGGCCCTGCCTGGAGAAAGGTCGGGTCGTGGGAGCCCACCATGACGCGTCCCGCAAGGTCGGACACGATTTCGAGTTTGTACCCCTCGCCCGCCGTGAAGGCGTACGGGCTTCCCGAAAAGGTGTAGAACGGCGGAAAGGGGATCGAAGCGATGCACCGAAAGGTGTCCCCCGGCACCGCGTTATCGTACTTCGTGATGCACAGCTGGTTCGTGCTGTCCCACCAGTCGAGAAGCAGCTCGTCGGAGGGGTCACCTTCAGGGTCGGTACCTAGAGTGCCGTACGGGTTGTGGTGCGGGAACGCCACAATGAAAGCGTTCTGGGCAGCGGGGTTCGCGTTCACAGTGAAGCCGCGGGTCATCTTGAAGCCCATGTTCGAGCCGATGACGCTTCCCACCATCGCGACCACCAGAACGCCCACCACCGCCACCAGAACGTGGTAGCGTGTCTGTCGTTTTATCATCTGTACTCCTCCTTTCTTAGGAGTTCGTTTATTGCGCCGCAGTCCCCGAGCACCGGGGCTTCGGCGGTTTTCAGCCATCATCCTATCATCTCCACCCGGTAGAAGCACGTGCCGGGGCGCGCGTCGAGGTCGCGGTAGCGCAGGCCCTCGACCTCGATGAATTCGAGGTAGGAGGCCGTCTCGAAATCGGGCCCGAAGCTCCGGGTGACCCTGTAGCGGGCATCCCGAGGCCCGGTCCATTCCAGAACAGTTGCATCGCGCTCAAAACGCACCGTAACACCCACTTTTTCCAGCAAAGCCGCTTCGCCTTCCGACCGGGCGGCCGTCCTTGCCTCCCCGGAAACTTCCCGAAGAGCAGGCGCCCGCCCCGCCGGGGGCTCGGCGTTTTCCATTCCCGCGTTAAGCGGAACGCCCTCCGAGGGAAGCACCGCCACCTGCTGGGGCACAAGCGCCGCCTCGGGGGTACGTTTATTTAGAGAGATAGGATTCCACAAAAAAAACAGAATTGCAAGCGAAAAAACAGCAAAAATAGCCGCGACCCTTAAAGCGAAAAACGTGGGGCGCAGG
The DNA here is from genome assembly GCA_020349885.1 of Acidobacteriota bacterium. Lineage (NCBI taxonomy): Bacteria > Pseudomonadati > Acidobacteriota > Acidobacteriota bacterium. The sequence continues at coordinate 1,548,778 of CP070701.1, read as the reverse complement.
ACGTAGGACGCAGGACGCACGGCAGGCAGGGAACCCTCCCTCGCATAGCGCTCCGGCGGGGCAAGGTCGTCCACCGCGGCCATGATGTCGCGGTGGAGTTTTTCCCGAAACCAGGGGCTGATCTCGAGACGCGCCGCCCGGGCGAGGGCGTCTTGAAGGGCCTCGTCCCGCGCGGCCTCGGCGGCACAGGCGGCGCACGATGAAAGATGCTCTTCCAGGCCGCAACGGGCCTCGCCGCTCAACTCCCCTCGCTCGGGGAGCAGCCGCCTAACCGTCTCGCAATCAAAAAAGGTGTTACTCATTGGTTTTTCTTCCTTCTACTACTAATACCCCTTGGGAGAGGAAAACGTGCAATTTTTCAGAAAGATTCAAGCGCTGTGTCATTTTCGCAACTCCAGGTTTTTCTAAGGCTCGTTCCCAGGGCCGTCAAAAAACCGTTTATTCATACATACTTAGCGGCCCTGCCATTACGGCAGGGTAAACTTTACCCAGACTTTAGTCTGGGTTCGTTCGAGCATTAAAAAAACCCCTTATCCGCGCGACTTAGTGGCCCCGCCCCCTGGGCGGGGTAAACCTTGCCCCGACTTTCGTCGGGGTTTGTTCCCAGGGTCAATTTAAAAACCCTTTATTTACACCACTTAGTGGCTTTGTTTCGTAGAATCGACGTTTTTTCAGAAACACTTGCTCTTCGCGTTCTATCGTTCTACGTCATTCGAAATGACCATATGACCAAATTGGACGATGTAATTCCTTATATCTGGTCATTTGGAGATTCGGAAATTTGGTCATCACTTCATACGTTATGCCTCCCCGGCGATTCGTCAAGGATTTTGCCTAATTTGCCGTTTTTGCCGGATTTGCCGTTTTTGCCGCTTTTGCCGCTTTTGCCGCTTTATTGAGAAAGGAGAAAGGAGTAAGAAATAAGGAGTAAAGAGCCAACCGCCAACGGCTAACTGCCACTCGCCTCCGCGGAGCCGAGCTCCTCGCGCGTGTTCAACAACATAGCGTCGCCCGGATTGTAGAAAAGGCCTTGATCCAGAGTTTCCGAAGCCTCGTCGGTTCTCCCCATGCGATGAAGCAGGTAGGCCCGAAAGGAGAACGCGTTCGGGAAATAGGGATTGCTCTCTTCGGCGAGCTTGACGTAAGCGAGGGCTTCCTCCGGCTGCTTCTCGCGCTCCCTGAGCTCGGCCAGCCCCATCGCCGCGTCGTAGTACGCACCACTCCACGGGCATTCCAGCGCGCGGAGAAAGTGCTCTTCCGCCTTGGCGGCGTCCTGGTCCTGCAAGGCAAACTTGCCCGCCATGAGCAACGCGAACGGCAGGTCGGGCGCCTTGGCGAGCGCTTCGTCGATGAGGGCCTTGCACAGCGAGGGTTGCTGCTGCACACGGACATCCAGCGTCTTTAAAACGTGCCGCGTGGCCAGCACGCGCGCATCACGGTAGGCCTCGGCGTCTTCCCGCCATGCCCGCACCTTTTCCACCATCTCCGTGTCGCCTTCCTCCTCGAAAGCGTCCAGAAATCCTTCCATCATGGGTGCCCGCCGCTTCTTCCAGTAGTCCAGGATTTCGTCGCCTTCCCCCTTCAGGCGCGGTTCGTCCGAATGCACGTAGCGAATCATGGTGCGCACCGCTTCCTCCTCCGGCAGGCCCGGCGCCATTTTCCGAAGATCCGCCAACCGCCCTTTCGCAAAACGCCGAATCAGCTCCGGCACAAGATCCCCCGCCTTCACGCTGAAGAAGTCGTACGGCATCCGGTGCTCCAGCCACACGTTGTCGTCCGTGTTGAGCGTCGTGACGTCCGCTATGTAGTCCTTCATCTGCTCCGCTCCCGCAAGATAGAAATGAAAGAGCTCAAAAGGATCTCGCATCTTGAGCCCATAAAACGCCTCGTACACTTCCTCCTCGTGAAACCGCGCTTTCAGTGTCTCCCACGG